>NZ_QTZO01000008.1 GCF_004025585.1 Pseudodesulfovibrio sp. S3 | reverse complement strand
GTCAGAGGGGTATAAGAGACAGGAAGGGGAGGGAAAAACCCTTTTCAAAGGATTTTTCCCTCCCCTTCCCCGGCCGCCGGAGGCAACTCATGCCCAAAAAACAACGAGCGGATCAGCTCCTGGCCTCTTTGGGGCTGGTGGACAGCCGGGAAAAGGCCAAGCGGTTGATCATGGCCGGAACGGTCCACTACATGGACCGGGGCCAGAAGACGCCTGTCACCAAACCGGGCCATCAATTCTTCCCGGACACGGAATTCGTGGTCCCGGACGATACCCGTTTCGTGTCACGCGGCGCCTACAAGCTGCTCACGGCCATCGAAGAATTCTCCATTGATTTCACGGGAAAGATCGCCCTTGACGCCGGGGCATCCACCGGCGGCTTCACCGACTGCATGCTCCAGCACGGGGCCGTGCGCGTCTACGCCGTGGACGTGGGGTATGGGCAGTTGCACGAAAAGCTGCGCCAGGACGACCGGGTGGTCAACCTTGAGCGGACCAATGTCCGCCATGCCGAGCCCGGACTGCTCCCGGAAAAGGTGGACATTATCGTGGCCGATGTCTCCTTTATTTCCCTGACGAAAATCCTGCCTACCTGTATGCAATTCCTTAAAGACACCGGCGAACTGGTGGTACTCATCAAGCCACAGTTCGAGGTGGGACCGGGCCAGACCGACAAGGGCGTGGTCCGCGATGAGGTACTCAGGCAGGAGACCGTGGAGATGGTCACCGGGTTCTGCGAACAGGAACTCGGCCTGACCATCAAGGGCGTGGTCCCTTCCAAAATCCTGGGGCCCAAAGGGAATCAGGAATACATGGCCTACATGCAGAAATCGATCTGATCATGCTCCAAGGGCTCATCTACGCGCTTCTTTCCGCCGCGGCCTTCGGATCCATGGCCATTTTGGTCAAACTCGGCTATCTGGCCGGAATGACCGGGGCGGTCATGATGCAGTTCCGCTTTTCCTTTGCGGTGCTCTTCCTGCTCGTCTTCCTGGCACTCAGGGACCGCAGCCAACTCCGCATTCCCCTGTTAGACCTCGGCAAATGCGCCTTTCTGGGGCTTGTGGTCTACTGGATGCAGACCACCTGTTTTGTCAGCGCCCTGGCCACCATCCCGGCGGCCACGACCAGCCTGATCCTCTATGGTCATCCCATATTGGTCGCGTTGCTGGCCGCCCTGTTCCTGAAAATGCGCATCAACCGGGTCGTGATCTTTTCCCTGGTCCTGGTCATGATCGGGTGTTGCCTGGTCTTCTACGATGCCTTCCTGCGAGAGGTGGATGGAGTCGGGCTTGCCTATGCCTTCGGAGCCATGGCCACCTTTTCCATCTACATGATACTGGTCCAGAAACTTCTCAGGAATATCAAGCCGCTGACAGCCACGTTCTACGTCATGCTGTTCGCGACCGTATCCTTCACGCTCTCCGGCGACATCACCGCATGGCTACATTCCAATCGGGAACAGATAATGCTGGGGTTTGCCATGGGATTATTCCCCGGGGTTGTGGCGGTCACCCTCCTCTTCATCGCAATAGAAAAGATCGGCAGTGCCTACACCTGCATCTTCTCTTCCGTTGAACCGGTGGTAACACTCCTGGGCGCCATGGCGTTTCTCGATGAAAAAGTGGTGTTGCTCCAATTTGCTGGCGCGGTATTGATCATAGCGGGCATCGCGGTGCCCAATCTCAGATACGGGAAAAAATACGTATAACAAAAAAGGGCACCACATTTTGTGATGCCCCGCTCATTGTACGCAATCGCCTGAAGGCTAAATATCCCGCTTATCCATGAACCGGCCCAGCAACTTCAGGTGCGCCTTTTCCTCCCGCGCCAGGAGCTGCAAGACGTCCCTGGTCTCCTCGGATTCGGCCCGTTTGGCGCACCGCAGGTAATAGTCCAGAGCCTGAGCCTCTACCATGGTGGCAAGCTGCAGAACGCCCTGTTCATCATCAAAGGCAGCAGGGTGCCTATCCAAAAATTCGTTGATCTCCACTCCGCCCTCAGCCAGGATTCCCGTGCCAGAAAAAGCGATTTCTTCAAACTGATCCAGGCTCATGTCACTGCCGGAAATTTTCAGATACCGCTCAAACAGGATGTCCTTGTGCCTATCCTCGAAGTCGGCCAACTCCATGAACAGTTGGATACGTTCCAAGGTCTCGGCCATATCCGCCCGTTCCACATAGAAACGCTGCAAGCTGCTCTCCATGGCGTAGGCCTTGAGTATCACTTCCACCGGAGTCTCCCTGCCGGAGAAGGTGATCATGTCCAACTCCATGGAGCCAAAGGCTGTATGTCCATCCCATCCCCCCATACCGCCCACCAGGTTGGCAATATCAGTATATCCGCTACCTTCAAGCAGGGAGGCGGCGGCCATGCTTCGACCTCCAGAGGCGCAGTACACCAGAACGGGAAGATCTTTTGGCACCTCCTCCATCCGATCGGCCAAATCGACCAGTGGCAACAGCCTAGCACCCGGTATATGATTCTCATCATATTCCCACTGCTGCCTGACATCCAGCAGCGTATAGGAATCCGGTTTGTTTCCATCAATGAAAGAACGGGCCTGATCGGGAGTCATCATAGTTATTTCAGTCATGGTTCCCTCGGTAGCGAGTCTGATTTGATGAAGATGAGAATGATTATTTAAGCAAACCGTATTGCAGGACGCGGTTTGGCGTCAATACGGAAAGAACGATGATCACAGAAATAGCATGAAAGAAATGGTGACGACCGAGATGCCCGCCCACACCCAGTCCCGGCCGTGCCAGGTAAAATCGGACTCCCAGGCGGCTGCGTTTTCCAGGCCACGACTGGCCACGGCCAGGGTCTGATTCCATGTCTTCTGTCCCAGACAGCGGATCACGGCCTGGGGAATCATGCGCATCCGGCTGAAAAAACCCACATCCGGGCAGCGTCGACCGACAACCTCCCTGACCTGGGACATGGTCTCCAGGCAGGTGGGCAGAAAATGGACCATCAGTGCCAGGGCCAAGGCAATACGCCAAGCCCGCTCCGAACCGACAAAGGGCCGCATGGCCCAAGCCACCGCCAAGCCCAATGCCCGCGCCGACGTGGACAGAGCCAGGACAAGACCCAGCAGGAGCAAGGCAATCAGGCGGACGGAAAGTTGGACGGCGTCGTTCGCAACATGCTCCACCGGCACCCCTGCCAGCGCATCCAGCACCACCTTGAACCCCACCCAAAAAAAGACGAAAACCAACATGCTGCGGACCATCTTTCCCCCAACAGGACGCGTGGAGGACAACGGCCAGGCCAAAAGGAGCAACAGGAAGGCGCTGGCTGCCGCAGCCGCCACATGCACCTTCCACAGACAGGGGCCGAGCACAAGGGCCACCGCCATTTTCAAGCGAGGGTCCAGGCTTCCGACATAAGCGGCGATCCCCCGCATCATTCGGTTCCTTCCCAGGGAATGATAACACCCCCGGCCAGCCAGGAACACGGGGGACGAATCCCGTAAGCTTCCACCTGGTCCAGCACAGAGTGCGGCGGCCCGTTCAAAACCAGTTTCCCGCCGTCAAGGACGGCCAGCGTCTCCACAATATCTATGAAACTCTCAAGATCATGACTGGAAATAACCTGCGTCAAACCGGCCTGCCGGTTCTCCCTGATAATGGCCCGCATTTCCAAAACGCCCGGATAGTCGAGACCGCTGAACGGCTCATCCAGAAGTAAAACCCGCGGCTTGTCCAGAAGCGCCGCAGCCAGACACAGTTTGCGCTTGGTGCCCCAGGAAAGCGTCTGAACCGGTTTGTCCCAATACTTGAGCAGCTTGAAACGTCGGGCCATATCCCTGGCCTCAGCGATCACGGTCTCATCCCGCTTGCGGCCCAGGAGCAGATCCTCCTCCACCGTGGCGCCAAGAATCTGAAGGTCGGCATCCTGCATGACCAGACGACAGACGGCGCGAATGTCGCCCTCCTTGCCCGGACTGACTCGCCCAGCCACCTCGAGCGACCCTTTGGTGGGCGCATAAAGTCCGGCCATGAGAGCCAGCAGCGTGGATTTTCCGTTGCCGTTGGCACCGGCCAATCCCATGAGCGCCCCCTTGACCAGATGCAACGAAATTCCTGACAGAACTTCATCCCCTGAAGCATAGGCAAACGTAACGGTATTCAAATGTATCATGTAGTCCTCGCGGCCAACAATCCACCATCTTCCTTATCCGTGTCAACGGCGGACCACACAAAAAAAGGCCCCGCCAAAGCAGGGCCTTTTCTCATTGAAATGGATGCGTTCTAGAAGGTGTAACCAATGGAGGAACCGATTGCCCAGGTCTTGCCGCCTTCAAAATCGACATCGTAGGAAGTACCGGCGGAGTTGGTCATGGTCATGCCATGGCGTTCCTTGGTGACGATGTACATACCTGAGACATCCACCAGCAAATTATCCCACTTGTACCCGGCGCCAACGGTGAACATCTGGCGGTCGTTTGCGGGAAGCATTACTGAAGCATACTCCCCGCGAGTCGGGGTCTGGTCATAAACATACCCTGCGCGCAATGCCAGCATCTCGCTCATAAGATATTCCAATCCGAGCTGGAAACGCCAGGTGGACTTGTAGTTGAAATCCTCAGCTGTGTCGACCACGGGTGCTGCCATGTTGGAGAAGTCGAACTCAATCCGGTCAAACTGCTCCCACTGGGTATACAGCACGTCGAATTCGATGGTCAGGTTCTCGAAGGGCGTGTACCCCAACGCCACATTGTAGCTGGCCGGAAAATCCGCAGTCATTGTCACATCGCCGCTCTGGTTGAATGCACCAGCATCGGATACGGAAGCACTGCCTTTGCCTTCGAAATGGACCGGAGACCGGTAGGTCAAGCCCAGGGAAAGCTGGTCGGACAGGTCGTAAAGCAGTCCCATATTGAAACCGATCGCGGTGTCGGCCACGTCAACCTTGAAGGTACTGTCTGGAAAAGCCGCGTTAAACTGCTTTCGGATCAGGAAGTTCCCCTTGATCACCTCTATACCGCCAGCCACGGAAAGATCATCAGTGACCTTGTAGGCCGCACTCGGATTGAAGGAAAACGTCTCCAGCTCCGCCTCTTTGAGTAGGGTTGCGCCATCCCAGTGCTCGTCATACTTGGTGCCAAGTCCGAACCGGGTAAACATACCGAAACCAAGTGTCCAGTCATCGGATACCTGATGGGTAATAAAGCCATGGGGAACACCAAAAACCTGACTCGCTGTCTGATTCTTATTTCCATCGATGTAGACATCGGAGGACGGAGAAATGGCAGTAACACCACCATACACATTGGTGCCTTCAAGCTTGGTCATCAAAGCGGGGTTATAGGCGACGACAGAGGCGTCATTTCCGGTTGCATAGTTGGCCGTGCCCATGCCCAAAGCACGGTTACCCCATTCGTACAAGGCAAAACCGCCTGCCTGCACCACAGAAGCGGTTGTCAGCAGACAGGCAAGAAAACAGAAAAAAAACACAATGGAAACACGTTTCATCCTTCCCCCTTCGGCGGCTACCGACTTAGCGGAACCAGCCTGTTGCAATGTGTCCGGTACCCTCCCAGATCTGGCGAGAGAACTCGCCCCGGAAACACTGATGTTGCATATTTTGCACAAACTTTGATTTCATACACAACCACCCAAAAAATGTAAAACGCAAACACTCTTTCAAACAACTGTTTAACTAGTGTTTTAAATATGATGAAAGGCATCGAAGAGCGGCACGATTTTGGCAGTTATGAGATAACTACACGCAGAAGGGAAAGGATTTCCCACAGTGCAGGAGGAACCATGCACCACATCATTCCCAAACTTGACGTCAAGGAAAAGAGCTTTCACGGCACCCTGGCCATTGGCGGCCTGGCAGGCATAGTGGAAGGCTCGATCCGATACGGCCTGACACTGCACACGGCTTTTCCGGGCATGATGCTGACCCTTATGGGGGCCTTTATGGGGGGATTTACCGGCTTTTTTCTAAAAGATCTCGTCCGCACATTACGCGGAATGAAACCCTATCGCGGGGTCAACAACGATGGTTGGATGATGGGAGCGTTCATGGGCACCTTTGTCGGCACCCTGTCACAGGTGGCTGTCAGCCCGGACGGGGCCAACCTGGTGGTGGGGTCCATTGTCGGAGCGTACCTCGGGGCAATTTGTGGTGCGTTCCCCGACGAGTTCGTCACGCCCATCATTTTGAGGATGTACGACCGTCGCCCAGGCAAGCCCTGACGAATACTTCGTCCGCCACGGGCTTGCCCAGACATTTGGATTATTTCATTTCCACCCAGATAACCGCGCCCATCTCCAGCTCACGGCCTTCATACGGCTTGTCGTCGGCGTTCAGACCGGCAAAACCCCACCACCCCTTCCAGGGACAGACAAAGGTAAACACGCCCTGACCGTCAGCGATCACTTCCTGCGTGACCATGCGCTCGTAGGGCGCCTGCTTCTTCTGATCCTGATTGTAATACTCGACTTCCACACGGGTGTAGGGAGCGGGCTTGCCGTGGAGCATGACCACGCCCTGGAACACGTTACCGGCATAGTTGCCGAACGGCCGGGTCAGGGGCACGATTTCGGTATCCAGGCCTACAGGGGTATTCCACTCTTCGCCTTCACCGTACCCGTCCACCACAACCTTGGTTATGTGACGGATGTAATTGTTTTCGGCATCTTCCTTGTAGGGAACCGGATCAAAAACAAAGGCATACAGTCCCGGTCCCTTTGGAGTGAAGCTCGTCTTCCAGGCCTGATGATCCATGACCTTGGTTTCCTTGAGCGTATCCAGCAGATTCACCTTATCCTGGTTGTCGATGACAACGAAAAATTCAGCGGGCTTTTCCAAATCCATACCCACCATTTCGAACGGATGGGAAAAGGACAAGGTCAACTCAACAGTCCGGCTTTCCTGCGTCAGTTCGTCCGTGCTCGGGATCAACATGCCAAAATGGGCAAAGGCCTGGCTGGCAAAAAGCACTAAACACAGAACCACAGCAACGACAGTCACTTTTTTCATCACGTACTCCTCTCATTCTGCGTGATCATTATGTCCAAAATCATAATCGACAAGGGCATACTAATAACAAACGAGTAACACAGGTCAAGCAAAAAAAGAGAAATCATCGACCGGTGAGCAACAGGGAAACTCAGTCGGACAAGGTTCGCCAACGTTTTGCCAAGGTGACGCCGGAGAGATTGTGCCACAAGCTGAAAAGTGCACCCGGCAGGGCCATGGCAGGACCGAAAAACTTGATGGACAGTGCCACGCCAAGCCCGGAATTCTGCATCCCCACCTCGATGGCAAGGGTGCGCGCATCCCGTTTCGAACACCGGAAAAGCCTGGCAATGCCATAACCTGCGGTCAATCCGAGTCCGTTGTGCAGGATCACGGCCAGCAGTACCAAAACAGGAAAAGCCAGCAGTGTCTGTTGGTTCAGACCAATAATACACGCGACAAGCAAAGTGATGACCGCAATGGAAAGAGCCGGAAAACAACGCAGAATCGATTCCAGCCGCTTGCGAAACAGGCGACGCAGAATAAGGCCGTCCATCAACGGGAACACCACGATCCAGAATACGGACATGGCCATTGACCAAAAATCGATCTCCACCTGTTGTTTCAGGAGAAAATAGATGATCGCAGGTGTCAGAACCGGGGCAAGACATGTGGAGGCAAGCGTCAGTGTCACCGAGAGGGGGACATTGGCACGGGCCAGATAGGCGATGACATTGGACGCGGTTCCGCCGGGGCAGGCCCCGACCACAACCATGCCGACAACGGCCTCGGCAGGCAGGTTCAGGGCATAAGCAATACCCACTGCCAGCGAAGGCATGATCGCAAACTGGAGCACCATGCCGAGTCCCACCAAATGCCATTTTCGCAGAATATCTCTAAAATCTTCAAAATCAAGGGTCAGCCCCATGCCGAACATAATGATGCCGAGTCCCAGGGGGATGTGGGGCTTGATCCAGGTGAAGCAGGGGGGATGAGCCAAGGCCGCAGCCGACATGGCCAGGGCGATGAGAATGAAGTTCCGTTCAATAAAACGAAGTATTGCGTCAAGAGTCATGCACGAGGGGTGGCCCATATGGCACCCATTGTCAACATTGAACAATTTTACGATTCAATGGCGCCGCCGCAACTTGATCCAGCCCCGGCCGTGCAGCCCAGGCAGTGCAGCCCGGTGGCAATGACCCTGTTGACCATTGCCGCCTGATCAAAATCGTTCACGGTGCTGGACGTCCCCGGTTGAGCAGGCAGACCAAGGGCCTGATTGAAATCACAGTCGTACAACCGTCCGTCCCAACCGATATTCACCTGATGTCGGCACATCAACCCGGATACGGTTGCCGGATTAAAGGAGGAGGACAGCATATCCAAATACTCTTCACCCCGCCCCTGGGCCTCCAAATCCTGCATGAAGCGACCGATAGGCAGGTTGGTGATAGTCAACAGCCGATTGAAGACAATACCATGCCTGGCCTGCATTTCCCGCTTGTAATCCTGCTCGAGACAGCGCTGATCCGGAGGCAGAACCGGTCCGCCCGGATTGAAGACAAGATCGAGAGTCAATGCGTCCCGGCTACCGTACCCCAAAGCATTCAGCCGTTTCAACACCCTGATGCTGCTTGCATAGCACTGTTCCCCCCGCATTTTGTCCACATTCTGTTCAAGATAACACGGCAGCGAAGCAACGAGAGCCACCTTGTTATCCGCAAAAAAAACCGGATAATCCATCTTTTCCGCTGCTTCCATGGCGGACAGATTGGTGCGCACCTGGACAGCGAAACCGGCGGCAGTCAGTTGCATCACGAAATGCTGAAGATGCGGATTGAGCTCGGGAGCACCTCCGGTGATATCCACAACCGTTGGTTTGATTTCATGAGCCAAATCCACAATTGTTTCCATGGTATCAAGACTCATGGTCTCCTGGCGATCCGGGGAACACTCAAGATGGCAATGCGTACACGACTGGTTGCATTTCAGACCGACGTTGACCTGAAGAACACCAAGGTCGCCTGCATGAAGCACTCCACCGATCTTTTTTTCAAAACCATTCATTATAACACCTCGTTGATCCTGTGGTTTCCCCTATAACAGCCCATCGGACGCCGCATGCCACCCATATGGGCACACCGGATCAGAGAACGGCTCCAAAAGGAAGAGTTGACGAACTTCCGGGAACGCTGTAGAAAACCATTCCCGAACAGAGGGAAGCCGGACGGCGGCTGCGCTGAAAACCCCGTCAGGTCCGAAAGGAAGCAGCGGTATCGGTTGCTACCGGGTGTCCGGTTTCCACTCAAAGGCGCGTTCATTGCTGAACGCGCCTTTTTCTTTCAAACATTGCCCCGCCATAGGGCACACCGCGTCCCTATCCGAATTCCTTCTCGATCTCGGCGACCAATGCCAGAGCCTTTTTAAAATCGTATTCATCAATAATCTTCAACAAAAGAGAGACATCAGCCTGCAATTCCTCAGGCCAGACCAGGGACTGAACCGCAGCGGCCTTCTCGCGACATTCCACCGGGGCACCCCGCAAAAGCGGCTGTTTGAGTCCTTCCAGGCTGGACCGAAGATCTTCCACCGCAGCAACATCTCCATTCCTAAGGAGTAAGGTCTCATCCTCGCCGGCCACCTTGAGGACACCGATACTGCCAATGACCGTATCCAGCTGGCGGGTAAATCGCGACAGGAGGTCGTTCACGGCCTCCTCTCCCTGGTCCAACGCCAATTCGAGATCACTGGCAGCCTCAAACAGTTCCATGGCTCCGAGCATCCCGGAAGTACCTTTGACGGAATGCGCCAGGGCGATACCTTCGTCACGACGACCGTCGGCCAGGGCCTGTTCGATATTTGAAGCAGCATCTGCATATTTTTCGTCAAGAAGCAAAAGCAACGTCCTGTATAATTTCACATTGCCGCGTGCCCGTTTGAGCCCTAATTCCAGATCGAATCCCGGCATGTCTGCCGGCAGCAGATCCCGACTTCCCTTTTCCGAGGTGGTAACCTTTCCTTTGCCGTCCGCTCCGGATTTCCGGCAAATCCACTTGAGAAGAATCTCAAACAGGTCTTCCGGATCAAAAGGCTTGGAAATATGCCCATTCATACCCACTGCCCGACTTGCCTCGATATCGCCAACCATGGCGTGCGCGGTCATGGCAATGATCGGCAAATCCTTGTATTTCATCTGCTGCCTGATACGCGACGCAGCTTCGTAGCCGTCCATGACCGGCATCTGGATGTCCATCAAAACCAAATCCACTTCATTTTTTTCAAGAAAATCCAACGCATGTTGTCCATTGAAGGCCTCATGAACCTCAATTCCAGTTGAGGAGAGAATCTCCTGCGCCACCTGTCGGTTTATCTCATTATCCTCGACAAGCAGTATTTTAGCCCCTTTCAGATCACCGATAACACTCTTACCATGTGAGACCTCACTCAATGTGATAATGCCCTTGCCAAGGGTCTCGACAACAAGATTGAACAGGAAAGACTGATTGACAGGCTTGAACAAAAGCCCCTTAAAACCCATTTCATTCGTCTGTTTCACCAAGTCGGCATTGGCGTATGCAGACACCATGAACATTGGCGGCTTGGGCTCGATGGAGGCGTCAGACAGGATGGCGGCAGCCGTATCGATGCCGTCCATTCCCGGCATCCGCCAGTCCAAGACAAGAAGCCTGTAGCCTTCCTCACTCGGCCTGTTGCGAAGCATTTCCAGCGCCTCATAGCCGGATTTCGCCAAATCGACCGACAGCCCAATATGCTCAAGCATCCCTTTGAGAATAACACGGGATGTGGGGTTGTCGTCCACAACCAGGGCATGAATACCCTGCAATTCCTCAGGCAGCACAGTTTGGCTTTCATCCTTGTCGTAAATCGGGAACACAACCTCAAACCAGAACAGACTGCCCTTGCCCGGTTCACTCTCCACGCCGATCTCGCCGTCCATCAGATCAACCAACTGACTGCACAGGCTCAGCCCCAGGCCGGTCCCACCGTATTTGCGCGTGGTGGAAGCGTCTGCCTGAGTGAACGGCAGGAACAGGTCCTTGACCTGATTCGCCTCAATGCCGATGCCGTCATCCTTGACACTGAATCTGAGTTTTGCGGTGTCCGCATTCTGTTCCAGGCTCGCGATGGAAACGATTACGGACCCCGTGTCGGTGAACTTTACGGCATTGTTGCACAGATTAATCAGTATCTGCGCCAGGCGCATGGAATCGCCCACAATGGCAGGAGGCACGTTCTTCTCCACGTCTATGAGAAATTCGAGTTTCTTTTCGTTGGCGCGAGGCGAAACAATGGTGGTCAACTGTTCCAACACCTGATCTAGCTTGAAGCCCACGGACTCCACCGTCAACATGCCCGCTTCGATCTTGGACAGATCAAGCACGTCGTTGATGATGCCAAGCAGGGATTTGGCTGAGATGTCTATTTTGTTGAGATAGTCCCTTTGTGTCGCTGTAAGCTCCGTCATCTTGGCCAGATGCGTCATCCCGATGATGGCATTCATCGGAGTACGAATTTCATGACTCATGTTGGCCAGGAATTCACTCTTGGCCCGAGTAGCCTCCTCCGCAGCCTCCTTGGCCTTGATGATTTCCTTTTCGGTCTGCTTGCGGATATGAATTTCCGAGGTCAGAAGACGGTTGGTCTTGTTCAGTTCTTCCGTGCGTTCGTTAACCCGTTGTTCCATTCTGTCATAGGCTATCTTGAGTTCCGCCTCGGCCGTGCGCAGATCGGTAATATCCGTAACCATGCTGAAGGATCCCTGGAACTCCCCCTTGTCACCGAACTGAGGACTGGATGAGAGCATCCCCCATATCACCCTGCCGTCCTTTCGAATGAATCGACGCCCATATTGGGAGGCATGACCGGCAAGCCGCTTGTCCATCTCCACGTCATGATCCTCAAGTTCATCTTCGTGAATCAGGGTCCGCATGGGCATACCGATCATTTCCGCTTCGGTGTACCCGAGCATGTCGGCAAGAACCTGATTCACCATGGAAATCCGATTGTCGACATCAATCATCATGATGCCTTCGATACTGGTCTCGAACAACCGCCGGTATTTTTCCTCGCTGACGCGAAGCTCATGTTCACGAAGCCGAACCTGCTCGGCCATTTCGTTGAATTTTGAGAGAATCAGCTGAATTTCCTGAAAACTTTCTGTCTGACTCGGTTCCGTATACTTCCCGGCCGAAATGGCCTCAGTCCGCGATATGAGCTTGCCAAGCGGCGTACGCAGGGTCCGGTTCAAAACCAGCCGCGTGAACAGGCCAAGCACCACGACCACGGAAAACAAAGACAACAGGCTGATCCAGGTGGTTTCAAAAACCTGTTTCTTGAAGATATCCGGTGTGAGACCCAACCGAACAATGCCGACATCTATGGCATCATAGCTGACAACCTGCTCCTTCAGAATGGTTTTTCCGGGAACAATCTCACCGAACCGGCAGATTTCATTGCCCCGATGGTCGTCCACCTGAATGAAAACCACGATATCGATATTGAAGAAGGTCTGGCACAGGCTGACAACCGACTCCTCCTCCATGTGCCAAAGATAGGATTCAAGGCTGCTGGAAAGATGTGTCAGGGCTTCGTTGGCACGCTGTTCGAACTGAACTTCGGATTTTTCATAAAGAACAAAGAAAATAACGGATGAAATGGCAATGGACGAGAGAGCGACAACAGCCATGAGACTTGCCGTCAAATGCTTCACCAGGGAACGTTTCCCCTTGCCCTCCCGACGAAATATCATCATGTGGTTCCTCTTGAACAGCAGTCACTGGAACAAGCACCCAATCTCAACAGACCACACCAGATTCCACTGAATTTACCAATAATAAAAACTATTTCATTTCCACGAAAAACTATCAACTGGAAACAGGCCCATTTGTTTTAACACAAAACCTGATTCTTCCTTACTCAAATTCCACCTTCGGATCGATTATATTCGTTTGACTCCATAATGGTTCTTTGAAACAGCCTCTTCACATCCGGCTTCTAGGGGGTCTGCCAGCGTTTCAACACTTCCTGCAACGCCCCTTCATCAACCAACGCGTTCAGGGCGGCTTCCATCTGCATCAACAGCGTCCGGTTCCCCTTTGCCACGGCAATGCCTACGGGCACTCCAGGATCACCCACGTCAATCATCCGAACGTCCACATCGTACTTACAGGCAAGAAACACTCCTACGGCCTTGGGCGCAATTGCAGCAACCGCCTTGCCCTGTTTGAGCATTTCCATGGATTGCTCCTTACTCTTGGTCTGATACAATCGTATATGCCTGTGCACTCCTTTTTCCCGGAAAAACTCTTCCACATAGGAATCCCTGTCGCCCGTAACCACTTGCCATTGCAGCTCGCTGAACGAATGGACAAAGGAATCCGCCAGAACAAAGATCATCCCTTTCCGGCTATAATACGGAGAAGTGAAATCAAAAAATTTATTGCGCCGTTCATTGATCTCCATTCCTGCAATGCAGTCAAGCTTACCCAGCCGCAAACCGGCGACAATGTCATCCCAATTGTCCTGCCTGACCGTCAAATCCCTGCCCATCTTTTCGAAGACGAGCCGAATGACCTCAACATCCAATCCTGTGGAAGTCCCGTCCGCGCCAACGAACTGATACGGTGGATACCCCTGAGCCACACCGCAGATGAAGGTCTCCTCCTCTGCATACACTACGGATGCAAGCAGGAATACAATCAGAAGGCATACGCCCCCGACACCGCTGATCTTAGACCTCAAGTGCCCACCTCTGTTACACCGTCAACACGCGACTCCCAGCCAATTCCAGAAGACAATCCCAGTTACAAATATATTAACACATAAAAAGGAAAATAAACCAACATTCTTTCACACCGAAAACCAACTGAAGCAAACCCCACCGTAATTCGATGACTACTTAAATTTGTGTAACAAAATGGAAAGAACATTCATTATCATAAACATCGGCTCTCTTTTCGACTTTGAACAGACATCCAGCACACCGTAAGGCCCAGTTCTTTGTAACCATCATGCCCTTCTGAGCGTTATAGTATGTAGGAGGGGGAGGTAAAACCTTAAACCCAAGGCGGCACCCCATGTACGGCAACAATAACAACGGTCCCATACTCAGCAGCGCGGAAATAACCTTTTTACTGTCTGACCAGACATCTCTCAAAGCCCCGGCAAACAATCTCTGGCCAGATACCCCGGATCACACCGTTGAGACTACAGAAGAAAAGGACATCTTCTTCAGCTTTTATACAAGCCCCGATTCCCCAAAAACTTCAAACGCCTGATCCGGCGAAGACCACGAAAAAAGGCTTACGATATTCATCGTAAGCCTTTTTGCTTTCGTGGCGGAGAGGAGAGGATTCGAACCTCCGAACGAGTTCCCCCGTTACACGCTTTCCAGGCGTGCTCCTTAAGCCGGACTCGGACACCTCTCCGCGTTAGAGAGGCAGTAACTAACCAAAATGGTGTGCCTTGGCAAGGAAAAATTTTGGATTTTTTACAGTGGAAGCTGCAAACTGCCTCGAAAATCGTCCAGACTGGTCGCCCCGATCTCGCCGAGCAGGGTTTCGATCTCATCCACCAGGTTGAAGGCGAAATCGGGCCGCAGGAAGTTGGCGGTGCCCACCTGAACGGCCTGAGCCCCCACCAGGATGAACTCCAGGGCGTCCTCGGCAGAGGCTATGCCGCCGATGCCCACCACCGGAATGTCCACGGCTTTGACGGCCTGATAGACGCAGCGCAATGCCACGGGCTTGATCGCCGGGCCGGACAGTCCTGCAATGACGTTGGCAATGCACGGCTTGCGCTTGCGGATATCCACGGCCATGCCGGACAGGGTGTTGATGAGCGAAAGGGAATCCGCCCCGCCCTCGGCTGCGGCCCGGGCGCACACGCCGATGTCGGTGACGTTGGGAGAAAGCTTGACCATGACGTGCTTGTTTCCAGCCCATTTTTTCACGGCCTCGGTCACCTTGGCGATCTGGGCCGGGTCCTGGCCAAAGGCAATGCCACCCTCCTTGACGTTGGGACAGGAGACGTTGACCTCCAAGGCGGCCACACCTTCCTCGCCTGCCAGCACCCCGGCCAGCTCCCCGAACTCGGCGGCATCGCAGGCATACAGGTTGGCGATCACGGCTACCTTTTTCCAGGGCAGGTACGGCAATGCCTTGGTGATGAAATATTCCACGCCGGGATTCTGGATGCCGATGGCGTTGAGCATCCCGCACGGGGTCTCGGTGATGCGCGGCATGGGATTGCCTTCACGAGGCTTGAGGGAAAGGCCCTTGGCCACGATGCCGCCGAGCTTGGTCAGATCCCCGTAGGGGGCGAACTCCATCCCGAAGCCGAAAGTACCGGATGCGGTCATGACCGGATTTTTGAGGTCCAATCCACCGAAAGAAACATGCATATCCATTGACCAGTCCCCCTAAAGCTCCACTTTGTCGGCCCAGAACACAGGCCCGCGCGTACACACCTGGACATGATGCCCCTCTCCGTCCTTGGTCACGCAGCCCAGACATGCGCCCACACCGCAGGCCATGCGGTTTTCAAGGGACACCTGCGCCCTGGCTTTGAACTCGAGCGCAAAACGCTGCACCGTCCGCATGAACGGTGTGGGACCGCAGGATAAAATCAGGCCGTCCTGTGCGGCATACTCCCTGATGCGGTCGCGCATGGTGTCGATAATACGGTCCAGATCCTCGGGCTTTTCCTCGATCATACAGTGACTTGAGACCGATTTCGAGAGCAGTGCATAGGGATAGCAATCCAGGGGCAGACGATGGGCCATGAAAAGCTTGAGATTCTCCGGTTGCGGATGTTGCTCGACATATCCCCGAAAAGGTGCGATGCCGATACCCCCCGCAAGGAGCAGGGTCGGAGTTTCGGGTTCAACGGCAAAGGAATTGCCGAGCGGCCCCCACATGGTGACCGTGTCGCCCGATTTGAGCTTGCCGATCCGACTGGTGCCACGCCCCATGTTCTGGATGAACAGGGTCAGTGATTCGCCATCGGACGAGCATATGGAAAAGGGTCTGGCCCAGAGCAAATCCAATTCCCATCCCGTGGGCCGGATCATGACGAACTGGCCGGGCTTCCACCCATCCCAATCCGGATACTGGAGCCTCAACTCGAAAAGTTCGCCCGGCGATTTTGATTGACCGACCGGGGACACATCCAATACCTTGACAGTGCGACAATTCCTCAAGGACATACAACTACCTTTATGAACAAAAAACACGTACCTGAAATAATGGCCCCTGCCGGGGACAAGTATTCCTACCTCGCAGCCGTGGCAGCCGGTGCTGACGCGGTCTATGTGGGACTGAAACATTTTTCGGCCCGCATGCAGGCCACGAACTTCTCTATCAGCGAGCTGGCTCAACTGGCAAGCCTCGGTCGCGATCGCGGAACCAAGACCTACGTTGCCATGAACACCTTGGTCAAGCCTCAAGACCCGGAAGCCGCAGGGCACCTTATCGACCGGCTGCAAAAAAGCGTCAAACCATACGCCCTCATCGTTCAGGACCTTGCCATGCTCAGCCTGGCCAAACAGGTGGGCTTCACAGGCGAGTTGCACCTCTCCACCCTGGCCAACGTCAGCCACCCGTCAGGCCTGGAAATCGCCAAGAAACTCGGCGCCAAACGGGTGGTCATACCCCGTGAGCTGAACCTTGACGAAGTCAAAATCATGGCCGACGCCTGCCCCAAGGACCTCGATCTCGAAATTTTCGTTCACGGCGCGCTCTGCCACTGCGTATCGGGCCGCTGCTACTGGTCCAGCTACCTGGGCGGCAAATCCGGCCTTCGCGGACGGTGCGTGCAGCCCTGCCGTCGGCTCTACTCACGGGACAAAAAAGACCCGGAACGACTCTTTTCCTGCTCCGACCTCTCACTGGACCTCCTGACCAAGCCGCTGCTCTCCATGCCCAAGGTGGCGGCCTGGAAGATCGAGGGCCGTAAGAAGGGACCTCACTACGTTTTCTACACGGTCAAGGCATATCAGTTGTTGCGCGACAATCCACAGGACGCCCAGGCCAAGAAGACGGCGTTGGACCTGCTCGATCAGGCACTGGGCCGCCCCACAACCCATTCCACGTTCCTGCCGCAACGGCCCTTCATGCCTATCCAGCCCGGCGAAGAGACCAGTTCGGGACGCCTCGTGGGCGAGATCAAACGGGATCAGAAACAGCTCTATTTCCAGCCACGTGAACAGCTCAACACCGGCGACATGATCCGGGTGGGCTATGAAGACCAGCCGGGCCACCGGACCCTTGCCATCCGCCGCCGTGTTCCCAAACGCGGCCGCATGGACATACCCTTTTCCAAGCAGCACTCCGGTCCTCCCCTGCCCACGGGTACCAAGGTCTTCCTGGTGGACCGCCGCGAGCCGGAGTTGACCAAACTCATCAAGGGCCTGGAAAGGGAACTCGACCTGTTCCCGGCACCGGAGCCGAAGGCTTCCACGTTCACGCCCACCTGGCCCAAGGCTGCGCCGCGCTCAAAGAACAAGAGCAGGTCTGAGACCATCTCCCTGTTCCGCCAACCGCCCAGAGGCCATATCTACGACCGCTCCGCCTTCTGGCTGGAACGGTCCACCATCGGCAAGATACCGGGCAAGATCGTCTCCCGCTCCCAGTGGTGGCTGCCGCCGGTCATCTGGCCCGACGAGGACAAGAAATACCGTTCCCTGATCAAGGAAGCTGTCAAAAAGGGGGCACGGGAATTCGTGCTGAATGCCCCGTGGCAGGCCGCCTTCTTTGAGGACCGCAAAAACGCCACCCTGGTGGCCGGTCCATACTGCAACGCCTCAAACAGGCTGGCCCTCGGCATGCTCAAGGACCTTGGCTGCTCCAGCGCGATCATCAACCCGGAACTGCCGTTGGAAGACATACAGACGCTGGCCCAAAACCCGCCTCTTTCCCTCGGTTTTGTCATCAAGGGGCTGTGGCCCTTCGGCATTTCCCGTTTCCTGGCGGAAAGCGTCCCCTTTGACGAGGCCTTGAAAAGCCCCATGCATGAAGTCGCCTTCGTCCGCAAGCACGGCCAGAACAACTGGATTTTCCCCGGCTGGGAGCTGGACCTGAGCAACGAGTACAAGACCCTTGAAAAGCTCGGCATCAAGACGTTCATTACCATCCGCGAGGACTGGCCCAAGGCCGTTCCCCGCCCCAAACGCACCAGCGAATTCAACTGGCGGCTGAAGCTGCTGTAACACAAAAGCAAAGCCGGGCAAGCATCACAGCTTACCCGGCTTTTTTCATAAAGTGTCAGGATTTCAGAACGTCCGACCGTCCCAGCCGAAACGATGAGGCATGATGTCGCTGAAGGCGATATACACCCGATTGCCGGGAATGGAGTATTCCTTCTCGAGAAATGCGCAGACGGCAGCGGAGAATTTCGGAATGCGGTCTTCGGGGAGCCGGATGGAATCCAGGGTCACATAGGCCGCAGGGTCGGGAGTTCCTCCGAAGATGAGCGACTTTTCCGGCTCCAGCACGGCCAGGACATAGATTTCAGGTTTGTCGAGCAACTCAGCGGCCAGCTCGGACAGCCTCTTGGTGCTCCCGGCCACATCCCTGACGCGCACATTGGTTTCGACCTTGATAAACGGCACAGCTCCTCCTTACAGAACCACGATTCCCTTCATATAGGTCACGGCCTTTCCTGCGATCTTGACGCGATCCCCCATGTATTCGCAATGAAGCACGCCGCCACGGGCCGATGCCTGATAGGATTCGAGCCGGGACTTGCCGAAACGATCGGCCCAGTACGGCACCAACATGCAGTGGGCCGAGCCGGTGACCGGGTCTTCCGGGATATTCACCTCGGGCACGAAGACGCGTGAGACAAAGTCGTAATCCAGTCCGGGGGCCGTGCAGATAAGACACATGCCGTCCAGTTTGGCGACCAGGCCGAAATCCGGTTTCAAGGCCCGGATTTCATCGCCGGTCTCGAATACGGCCATCATGTCGCGGTGTCCCATGAACAGCTTGGCCGGGCGGACGCCCAACGCCTTGGAAACCCGCTCGGTCACCTGAATCTCACTGTAGGTCCAGGACGGGAAGTCCATGGAATAGAGCCCCTCTTCGCGGTCCACGAAGAGCCGTCCGCTCTTGGTCTCAAAGACCACTACGGGATCGGTATAGTCCAGATATTCATAGAGGACATGGGCGCTGGCCAACGTGGCATGGCCGCACAGGTCCACTTCCGTTTCCGGGGTGAACCAGCGCAACTCGAAATACTCGCCCTTGCGCACGAAAAACGCGGTCTCGGAGAGATTGTTCTCCATGGCGATATTTTGCAACAATTCGTCAGACGGCCATTCGTACAACGGCATGACCGCAGCCGGGTTGCCGCTGAAAACTTCCTCCGCAAACGCGTCCACCTGATAGAGTTCCAGCTCCATGGTCAGCTCCCATGCCTAGAAGGTTTGCTTGAACAGATCATCATCAGACGCAGGCCCTTCTCCGTTCCCGTTGCCATAGGGCCGGGCCGTTTCCGTAGGCTCCGTTCCCACCTTGAACGGCAAAAAGAATTCCTGGGTCGAGGACGGCGAAGCAAGCTTGCCCGTAGCCCCGTCCACCCTGACCATAACAATTCCCGGAGGCTGAGTGAAGTCCTCATACGGATAATCCTCTTCAACCTTCTGGCGGTAGTCCACCCAAATGGGGCTGGCGGCACGCGAACCGGTTTCCCACTTGCCCATGGGGGTCAATTCGTCGAACCCGATATATACGCCGGTCAACAGGTACGGGGCATACCCCATGTACCAGGCGTCCTGCTCGTTGTTGGAAGTCCCGGTCTTGCCCGCCACTGGCCGGCCCAGGACACGCGCTCTCCAACCGGTTCCATTCTGCACCACCTGTTTCATCAGAGTGGCCATTATATAGGCGGTCTGCGGGCTGATGGCATCCACGGTTTCAGGCACCGAAGAGTACATATCCTCGCCCCAGGCGGACTTCACGGACAAAACCGTACGCGGCTTGACGTAGGAACCGCCGCGCGGGAATGTCGTGTATGCCTCGCACAGATTCATCAGTGAGACACTGGCAGACCCCAGGGACACGGACAGGTCATGCGGGAAATCCGAAACCAGGCCCATGGCCTCTGCCCGTTCGATGATCTTGCGGATACCGAGTTTTTGGGCCACCCGGATCGTACACAGGTTCTTGGATTTGACCAAAGCGGTACGGAGCAGGGTCGGCCCTTCGAAGGTTCCCTCGAAGTTCTGCGGACGCCAAAGCTTGCCTTCAGCGTCGTTGGCATAGACAATCGGCGCATCCAGGACCATCGAAGCTGCAGTGAATCCGTTGTCGATGGCCGTGGAATACACGATGGGCTTGAATGCGGAACCGGGTTGCCGCTTGGCCTGAATAGCCCGGTTGAACTGGCTCTTCTCAAAGGCGTAGCCGCCCACCAGGGCCAGCACTTCACCAGTGGCGGGGATGATGGACACCAGTCCCCCTTCCACCTTGGGTTCACGCTCCAGGTCGAGAATCCAGACGCCGTCTTCCTGCTTGGGGGCCTGAGCCACGGTTACCCAGACCACATCGCCCTTCTTCAGCACCTTACGCGCATCAACCGGATCGGGTACGTCTTCATGACTCCTTCTGATGTCCGGTTCACGCACCCACCACATGGCCTTCAGGGGAATCTCCCCCTTGAACCTGCCGAAGCGGACCGACGCCTTGTCCTGGGTCACGCCGGAGACAAAGGCCTTCATCAAGTGATCCCTTTCCATGATCCCTTCGGTATCCTGAGGGCCTTCAGCCAGAATGGCAGGCTCATCGGCGGCCGTGAAGTGACCGATGGGACCAAGCCAACCGCGCCGCTGGGCCGAATCGAGCAGACCACGACGAAGGGCCTTTTCCGCAGCAGCCTGATGCTTCATGTCGCAGGGGGTGGTTACGGTCAGTCCCCCGTTGTAAACAGCTTCTTCACCGTACTGGTCGATGAGCCAACGGCGCACTTCTTCAAGATAATAGGCCCCGGTCCTCCAGGACGGATCGTCCATGGACTTCAATTCCACCTGCTCATCCATGGCGGTCTGATACTCTTCAGGGCTGATCCACCCGAGGTGGCGCATCTGGCCGAGCACGTACTCCTGCCGCTGCCGGGCAAGATTCATATTCTGATATGGATTATACCGGGAAGGTGCCTGAGGCAGCCCTGCGAGCATGGCGGATTCGGCTATGCTCAGATCCTTGGCGTGTTTTGCGAAATACGTTCTGGAGGCGGCTTCCACTCCATAGGAATGCGCTCCAAGAAAAATATGATTCAGATAAATTGTCAGAATCTCTTCCTTGGTCAGGTAATTCTCCAGCCGGAACGCAAGAATGGCCTCTTTGAGCTTGCGCTGGTAGCTTCGTTCGGAAGTCAACAGCAACCGCTTGATGATCTGTTGGGTGATGGTGGAACCGCCCTGTTTGGTCCGGCCGGCCATGAGATTGGCCTTGAACGCACGAACAATGGCAGTGAGGTCCACGCCGTCATGCTGATAGAAGCTGGCGTCCTCGGCCGCGAGAAATGCCTTCGGCAGCCAACCGCTCATCTGATCCAACGTCACCAGGAACCGCTTCTCTTTGTAGAAATACCCCAGGACCTGGTTGTCCTTGGCATAAACCGTGGTCACCAGCGGTGGATTGTAGTCGGTAATGTTCTTAAATCCGGGCAGATCACTGGCCGCCCAGTGGTACACCCAAACCGCACCGCCGATGCCTGTGAGAAAACAGACAAGAAACACAACACCAAATATTTTCAGGAATTTTTTCATATTATATCCGTCAGAAGCTTTTCTTGACTCGGCTCGCGCCCTTGCTGGGCGGCAATCCCCATACCAGACGCAACCGCCCGTAGAGGTCCTTGACAGCCGATTTGTTCATATCGAGAATGTCGAGTATTCGTACCAATGTCCCTCCCTCGCGTCGAGCAAGGCAGGTGGGAGTGTCAAAATGCGTGACCACGTTCCCGGCCATCCAGAACGGGAACAGACGGCAGTAATAGGGACGTACCTCTTGCGGTATCTCGCACCCCAAGGGGCCGAGAAACCGACAAGCGCCCAAAGAATCCACGGCCAGACGAAAATGCTCCTTGCCATGGGGAAACAACTGTCCGACCGCATCCTCCTCGCCAGGAAACAACCTGCAGACATAGTCTATGAAGGCCTTGGAGTTGGGCGACAGCACAAATCCCCCGGTATAGGGAACATGCTCCCGGATGCGCTCCTTCTCCACCAGCGAAAGAGGAAAACAGAATTCCTCACTGCCCGAGGCAATCCGACAGCAGGTCGGCCCCAGAAAGGAGCATCGCCTGCAAACGTCTGAATCGCCGTTCTGCGTCCGGGTCACCATGCGCTCCTGCCGGGTTACCCGGCATCCCTGGTATGGCCGTTGGAAAAACGGAGTTCGCCCTTGCCGAGCAGATCGTGCAGATGCACCATGCCCGCCAGCCGCCCGTCCTCGAGAACCACGGGCAGCACGGTAATCTGACTGCGCTCCATGACGTCGAGAACATGGGCCGAAGAATCGCCCGTGGTCGCACGCCTGGGCGATTCGGTCATGACATCGCTGATGGCGCGGCCTGCATCCAGAGAACCGGCGCAGACCAACCGCCGCACGTCGCCATCGGAAAAAACGCCCTTGAGAACATCATCTCCGTCCACGATGGCCACCAAACCAAGACCGCCTGAATTCAGCGTTGCAAGGGCAGTCTCAAGAGAGTCACCCTCCCGGACCACGGGCAGTCCGTCCACGTGCATGAGTTGGTCGATGCAGGTCGCCAATCTCTGCCCCAGCGATCCGCCGGGATGAAATTTCTTGAAATCGTCCTTGCCGAAGGACTTCCATTCCATGAGGCAGACGGCCAGAGCGTCGCCCACGGCCAGTTGCGCGGTGGTGGATGAAGTGGGAGCCAGCCCCATGGGACATGCCTCCCTGGGTACATGGACCTTGATGACAATGTCCGCAGCCTGGGCCATGGCCGAGACCCGATTGGAGGTCATGGCAATGACCAGCGCGCCCAGCGACTTGAGCACCGGGATGATGGCATTGACTTCGTCGGTGCCACCGGAGTTGGACAGGGCCAACACCACGTCCTCCTTGCGAATCATGCCCATATCGCCATGCGCACCTTCAACTGAATGCAGGAAAAACGAAGGCGTCCCGGTTGAGGACAGCGTGGCGGCAATCTTGCGCCCGACCAGCCCGGACTTGCCCACGCCGGTGATGACCACGCGCCCCTGACACTGGGCCATGGCGGTCAAGGCCCGGACAAAGGCGTCATCGAGCTGATCCCGCACCGCTCCAAGCCCCTGGATTTCCGTATCCAGAACCTCGCGGGCCAGTTCCAGCCAGTCCTTGTGTTCCGTAGTGCAGGTCATGCGCTTCCCCTAACAGAATTCCTTGATGATGCCGGGGGCGGCTTCCAGGCAGTCTTTGCCCACCCTGTCGGATAACGGCACCGGATAGTTGCCGTCAAAACAGGCCAGACACCACTCGTTCTGGGTCACGGAATCCACCAATCCGGGAATGGTCAGGTAATGCAGGGAATCAAGACCGATGAATCGGGCGATATCTTCCACGGAATGATTGGCAGCAATCAGCTCGCCCTTGCTCGAAAAATCGATGCCGTAAAAGCAGGGGAACTTGATGGGCGGACAGCTCACGCGCAAGTGAATCTCCCGCGCTCCCAGTTCACGCAGTTTTTTGACGCGGGCGCAAATGGTGGTCCCGCGCACGATGGAATCTTCAACGATGAGGATACGCTTGCCCTTGATCATGGACTTGACCGGATTGAGTTTCACGCGCACCGAAAAATCACGCATATCCTGAGAGGGCTGAATGAACGTCCGGCCAACATAGTGGTTGCGGATCATGGCCAATTCCAGAGGCAGACCGGATTCCTGGGAGTATCCCACTGCCGCGTAGTTGCCCGAATCAGGGAACGGCATGACCATGTCGGCATCCACCGGGGCTTCCCTGGCAAGCTGGGCACCCATGGCCTTGCGCCGCTCGTAGACCACATCGCCGAAAACGTGCGAATCGGGACGGGCGAAATAAATCAGCTCGAAAATGCACTTACTGCATTTTTCAGCCGTGGCGAACTGGTGGTTGGTCATCTTGTTGTCGTGAATGACGACCATCTCGCCCGGAGTCAGGGGGCGCAGGTATTCGGCCTCGATGAGGTCAAAGGCGCAGGTCTCCGAAGCGAACACGTATTTGTCACCCAGCCGACCGAGCGCGAGCGGACGGAACCCGTTGGGGTCCTTGACCGCGATCATCTTGTCGTTGGCCAGGATAAGCATGGAGTAGGCGCCGCGCACCCGGTTGCAAGCCTTGCCGATGGCTTCTTCAATGGTCTCCGACTCGTGCAGATACTTGATGATCAGGTGGGCGAAGACCTCGGTATCCATGGTGGTCTGAAAGATGGAACCGTTGGCTTCAAGCTCGGAACGCAATTCATAGGTGTTCACCAGATTGCCGTTGTGGGCCACGGCCAGGCGAAGGTCGCCATGCCGGACCAGAAACGGCTGAGCGTTGCGGATGAGCGAAGCACCCGTGGTGGAATACCGGATATGGCCCATGGCAATGGAACCTTTGAGTTCCTTGCTCAAATGCCGTTCGTTGAACACATCCGCCACCAGGCCCATACCCTTCTGTTCGCGGATCTTGTCGCCATCCCAGGTCACGATGCCTGCCGACTCCTGCCCGCGATGCTGCTGGGCATAGAGACCGAAGTAGGTCATACGTGCGGCTTCCTTGTTGCCGTAAATACCGAAAAGACCGCAATACTCTTTTTTCATGAAGACTCTCTCGCGTGACCGGCTGTTAGCCGTAATATTCTTGCAGGCTCTTTACTTGCAGCCCGGTTTGTCTCAATTCGTGAATGGCCTGAACCACTGCCCGCGCTCCCGATACCGTGGTGGTGTAGGGAATGTCGTACAACAGTGCGTTCTGACGGATCATCTTGGCATCACCCACGGTCTTCTTGCCCGACGGGGTGTTGATGACCAGGTCGAACTCATGGTTCTTGATATGGTCGACCACGTGCGGACGCTGGCCCTCATGGACCTTGTGGACCTTCAGCACATTGATGCCCTTCCCGATAAGGAAGTCGGCCGTCCCGCCCGTGGCGGCGACCTTGAAGCCCATGGCTTCGAAGTCCCTGGCCACCAGCACGATCTTGGCCTTGTCCCAGTCATTGACGGACATGAAAACCGTACCCTTCACGGGCAGTTTCTGCCCGGCGGCCAACTGAGATTTCATATAGGCCAGGCCGAAACTCGGATCAATGCCCATGACCTCACCGGTGGAACGCATCTCGGGTCCGAGCAACACGTCCACGTTGGGGAAACGGTTGAACGGGAACACGGATTCCTTGACGGAAACATGGCCGTGCTTTCGCATTTCCCAGGGTTTGAGGTCCTTGATCTTCTCGCCGAGCATGACACGGGTGGCCAGCTTGGCCAGAGGCACGCCCGTGGCCTTGGACACGAACGGCACCGTACGCGAGGCGCGCGGATTGACCTCGATGATATAGACCTCATTGTCCTTGATGGCGAACTGGACATTCATCAGGCCGACCACGCCCAATTCCTTGGCCATGGCAATGGTCTGACGCTCGATCTCCCGGATGAGTTCAGAGCTCAGGGAATAGGGCGGCAGCACGGACGCGGAGTCGCCGGAGTGGATGCCCGCCTCCTCAATGTGTTCCATGACCCCGCCGATATAGACGTCCTCGCCGTCGGCCAGGGCGTCCACATCCACCTCAATGGCATATTCCAGGAACTTGTCGATCAAAGTCGGATGTTCCGGCGAAATCAGCGCGGAGTGACGGAAGTAATGGTCGAATTCGTCCATGGAATAGACGATGTCCATGCCGCGACCGCCCAGAACATAGGACGGACGCAGGACCAGCGGGAACACGAGTTTCTCGGCAATCTCGCGGGCCTGAACCATGGACATGGCCGTGCCGTTCGGCGGCTGCTTGAGGTTGAGCTTGTTCAGAAACTGCTTGAACCGCTCGCGATCCTCGGCGCGGTCGATGGCATCCGGGCTGGTCCCGATGAGCGGCACGCCCGCCTTCATCAGACGCAGGGCCAGATTGAGCGGGGTCTGACCGCCAAACTGGACGATGACGCCGTCGGGCTTCTCGAAATCGATGATGTTCATGACATCCTCAAACGTCAACGGCTCGAAATAAAGCTTGTCCGAGGTGTCGTAGTCGGTGGAGACCGTCTCCGGGTTGGAGTTGACCATGATCGACTGCACGCCCATCTCCTTCAGGGTGAAAGAGGAGTGGCAACAGCAATAGTCGAACTCGATCCCCTGGCCGATACGGTTGGGACCGCCGCCCAGGATGATGATCTTCTTCCTTTCGTCGCGGACATTCTCCTGTCCGGTCTCGTAGGTGGAATAATAGTACGGCGTATACGCCTCGAATTCAGCGGCGCAGGTATCGACCAGATAGTAGGTCGGGATAATGTCCAGTTCCTTGCGCAGGGTGCGGATGGCGTCTTCGCTGGTCTTCCACATGGCCGCCAGTTGCGGATCGGAATAGCCGTATTCCTTGGCCTTGCGCAGCATCTCCGGCATGCCCTCGGCATCCCGGGAAACGCCCTCGCGTTTGCCGAAATCGATGAGCCTGTGCTCCATGTCGATGAGATCCTTGAACTGACGCAGGAACCAGGGGTCGATTTTGGTGGCCTCGAAAATATCCTCCACGGTCATGCCGCAGAGAAGCGCGTCCCGCAGGGCGGAAATCCGCTCGGAATTGGGCCGCCTGAGGAGTCGCAGGACCGCGTTCTTGTCGATGTCACCGGCATTGTCAAACCGCTTGCCCAGACCTGTGTGCCCGGTTTCCAGGGAACGCAGCCCCTTTTGCAGGGCCTCCTTGAAAGTACGGCCAATGGCCATGGTCTCGCCCACGGACTTCATGGCCGTGGTCAGGTAATCCTCGGTGCCTGGAAATTTCTCAAAGGTGAACCGGGGTATCTTGATCACGCAGTAGTCGATGGCCGGTTCAAAAGAGGCCATGGTCTCGCGGGTGATGTCGTTGGGAATCTCGTCCAGGGTGTAGCCCACGGCCAGCTTGGCCGCGATCTTGGCGATGGGGAATCCCGTGGCCTTGGAAGCCAAAGCCGAGGAACGGGATACGCGCGGGTTCATCTCGATGATGATCAGCTCGCCGTCCTCCGGGTTGATGGCAAACTGGACGTTACTGCCGCCGGTTTCCACGCCGATCTCGCGCATGACCGCCAGCGAGGCGTCGCGCAGCAACTGGTACTCGTCATCCGTCAGAGTCTGGGCCGGGGCCACGGTCACCGAATCACCGGTGTGCACGCCCATGGGGTCCAGGTTCTCGATGGAACAGATGATCACGCAGTTGTCCTTCTTGTCGCGCATGACCTCCAGCTCGTATTCCTTCCACCCCAGGATGGAACGTTCGAGCATGATCTCCGACTTCATGGACAGGGCCAGACCGTTGGAACAGATCTCTTCCAGTTCTTCCATATTGTAGGCCACGCCGCCGCCCGAACCGCCCAGCGTATACGCAGGACGAACAATGATCGGAAACGGGATTTTCCCGCCCCATTCGCGCACGTCGTTCATGTTGCGACAAATACCGCTCTCGGGCATGCCCAGGCCGATATTGTTCATGGCCGCACGGAATTCCTCACGGGATTCCGCCTTGTTGATGACGTCAATGTCCGCGCCGATCAGCTCGACATTGAACTTGTCCAACACGCCCATTTCGGCCAGACCCAGGGCCGTATTCAAGCCGGTTTGCCCCCCCAAAGTTGGCAAAAGAGCGTCGGGACGCTCTTTTTCGATGATTCGGGCTACTGTCTCAGGCTCGATGGGTTCAATGTAGGTGGCGTCAGCCAACTCCGGATCGGTCATGATGGAAGCCGGATTGGAGTTAACCAGGACCACCTCGTAACCCTCTTCCTTGAGCGCCTTGAGCGCTTGGGTGCCGGAGTAGTCGAACTCGCAGGCCTGGCCGATGACAATGGGGCCGGACCCGATCAACATGATCTTCTTGATATCTGTGCGTTTGGGCATTCTGCTTGAAATAGTTAAAATTTTGAACCTTTTCGAAGAGGCAGGAAGGGGACTGCCCTTCCTGCTCGACCGGACCCGGGCGTCGCCCGCCGGACAAGCAATCTTTATTATAAGGTTATCCCTTCAATGGCAATGCTTTTGTCAGGACATTCCCCGGCAACCCCATCCCATCCCCATTCTCAGTTTTTGGATTCCCATCCACGCAATACTGCATTGCAGCACACGCAATCGCCATGAAAAGGACACGTCAATAAAACTATTTGTCCCGCTTGACCACATTCCCCATTGACACAGGCAAAGTTGATACCTATTCTCAACCTCAACAAGGAATTGAGGGATATTCAAGTGACACAAAAGCCTTTGACTCAGTACCCCACGGGGTCGGTTGTCCGCATCGCCGGTATTGACGGCGGCCAAAAAGCCAGGTCTCGCATGCTTGCCATGGGACTGACACCGGGGTGTCCGGTGGAAATATTGTCCGGTGGCCCCACTGGTTGCCGCATACGTGTACGCGGCTCTGATGTCGTGCTCTGTTGCGGACTGGCCGGAAAGATCCTGGCCGTGGAAAACGCTTCCAAGGAAGGCCCGCATTGCAACTGCTGCCCCGGCCGACATGCAAAGGCCTCCTGACGATCATCCCCTGAACCTGTAATTCGCCACGACACCTGACCAAAGCCCCCTGCAATACACGCATTGCAGGGGGCTTTTATTCTCGAGAATACGACGAAACACCTACGAAATAAACAAACTCTCGGGTTCGAGCCTGAGGCGGGCACCCTTGATATCTCCGCCGCTGGCAAGCCACGCCTTGAGCAGATCGCGGTTGCGGAAAACCACGGGATGCGGGCACCCGTATCCTGCCTGATCCAGCAATCCGGCCGCCTGATCGGGATAATGCTTGGCGGCAGAGAGACAGGCTAGAAGATTGAGGCACAGATCGTTCATGGGAAAACGAAGGGTCATGGCCTTGCCCAAAGGCAGCATGACTTCGTGATAGCGTTGCGCCTTGAAGTAGGCCACGGCCAGATCGAATTGGGCAGCATGGAGACCGGCCAGCCGTTCGGCAATGGCCTCACGCTCGGCCACGGTGTAGAGTATTCTCTCGGCGGCATAGGAAATGCCGTTGGTATTGCGGATGCGGACTTCCAGACCGTAATGGCGAGCCCAGAACAGCCCTTCCACGGCCTCATCCGGATCGAGCGTCATGTCCACCTGCTGGCACCCGGCCAACCGCATGGACTTGATCAGCCCGTCCGAAGGCACGGTATCAAGGCGCGCACTCCACAGGACATTCATTTCGCGCACACGCATATCCAAACACATGCCGACAGCCTTTTCGTGATCGGCGAATATGGCAGGATCGTCGAACACCAGTGCGGTCAGGCCGCGCTCCGCTACCTCGCGTGCAACAGTGTCGAGGCTCCAATTCCCGTCGAACCGGACCACGCCATGCCGAAATGATTGCCTCTGTCCGGTTTCCCCGCCGGACAGGACGGTTCTCGTCTTGATTTGCATAATCCACCCCTGAACGCCCATTTTTTGACGATTCGGACGTATCTGGCAGGATATACTGCAAAGACTTTGCCAACAAAAAGGCCCCCGGATCGGAGGCCTCTGTCATAACGGTTTTCGGGCCGCAAATCAGCTGACCTTACTGCCGGGATCAACCTCCCCCGTGGGGGTCAGGAGCTGCATCCCGTCCGCAGTCTTCACAGCCAGGATCATGCCCTGGGAGAGCTGCTTCCTGAGCTTGCGGGGTTTGAGATTGGTGACGACGACCACCTGTTTTCCGATGAGATCGTCAGGAGAAAAGAAATCGGCAATACCGGCCACCACCTGACGCGGTTCGGCATCGCCGGTATCCACGCGAACCAGGAGCAAACGGTCGGCTTCGGGGTGCTTCTCCACTTCCATGACCGTGCCCACGCGCAGATCGAGCTTCTGGAAATCCTCGAACTCGATGGTCGGAACCGCTTCCTTGCCGGAGGCTTCGGCCTTCTTGGCCGGCTTCTCCTTTTTCGGGGTTTCCTCCTCAGGCATATCCACACGGGGAAAGAGGTTGGAAGTCTCGGCCACGGACTGTCCTGACTCAAGCAGGCCCCAGACATCCAGCTCCTTGGGCAAATTGACCTTTTCCGGGTCGAAGGTAATGCTGAGCTGTTTCAGCATCTGCTCGGAGGATTCGGGCATGACCGGCCACAAATGGACGGCGATCTTGCGCATGTTCTCAAGCAGGACATAGATGACCGTGGACAACCTGCCTGTGTTCTTTTCCTTGTACAGAGTCCAGGGAGCAGTGGCATCGATGTATTTGTTCAGGCCGCGCACCAACTCCCAAAGCCCTTCCAGGGCGCGCGAGAATTTCAGCTCGGAATAGAATCCCTGAAAAGATTTCATGGCATCCTGGCCGACCTTCTTGATCTCGGCATCCACGATATCCTCGATGTCCGGACCGGGGATGACGCCGTTGAAGTACTTGTGGGTCATGGAAAGGGTGCGGTTGAAGAGATTCCCCAAGTCATTGGCCAGATCAGCATTGAGACGGCCGACCAGGGCCTTTTCGGAAAAGCTCGAATCCTGGCCAAAGGACATTTCGCGCAGCAGGAAATAACGGAAGGGGTCCAGGCCGTAGGCGTCCTTCATGGCCAGCGGTTCCACCACATTGCCTATGGACTTGGACATTTTGGTATCCGCCACCAACCAGTAGCCGTGCACGTTGAGGTGCTGGTACGGTTCGATGCCGGCGGCCTTGAGCATGGTCGGCCAGAACACGGCATGGGGTTTGAGGATATCCTTGGCTACCAGATGATTGGCTGCAGGCCAGAATTTCTTGAACTTGTCGCCGCTCGGATACCCCAGAGCAGCCACATAGTTGATGAGCGCATCGAACCAGACATAGGTGACATAATCGGCATCGAACGGCAATTCGATACCCCAGGTCAGGCGGGACTTGGGCCTGGAAATGCACAGATCCTCCAACTCCCCGGACTCCAGGAGGCTGACCACCTCGTTCCGGTACTGCTCGGGACGAATGAAATCGGGATGCTTCTTGATATGGTCGAGCAGCCAGTCCCGGTACTTGGACATCTTGAAAAAGTAGTTCTTTTCCGCGATGTACTCCGGTTTGGTCTGGTGATCCGGGCACAGCCCATCCACCAGCTCCTTCTCGGTATAGAACCGTTCACAACCGAAACAGTAGTGGCCGCCATACTCACCGAAATAGATGTCTCCGGCGTCATGGACCTTCTGCAATATATCCTGGACCACCGTAATATGCCGGGACTGGGTGGTACGAATAAAATCATTATTGGAAATATTCATGCCCGGCCAAAGGTCCTCGAAGAGTTTGCTGATGACATCAACGTACTCTTGGGGTGTCTGGCCGTTACTCTCCGCCGCCTGGACTATCTTGTCGCCGTGTTCGTCCGTGCCGGTCAGAAAATACGTTTCCTCGCCCATCAGCTTGTGGAACCGATTCAACGAATCGGCCACAGTGGTGGTGTACGCATGACCCAAATGGGGTTTGGCGTTCACGTAGTAGATGGGCGTGGTGATATAAAAACGTTCCAAATCAAAGTCTCCTTATCAGGACGGGATCAGCCGTCCTGTCCACGCAGTTACTTCTTGGTAGGCCTGCGCCTGCGCCTTCTGGGTCGACGTCCCCGCTTGGTCGCATCGTCACCCGCCTCTTCTGCAGACTCGACCTCGACCTTGGGAGGAACAGGTTTGTCCACTCGGCTGGGCCTGCCGGATGGCTCCGGGCGTGAACGGCGTTTCTTATCGCCGCCGACCGATTCGCGGTTCGCATCATTTTCAAGCTTTTCGGCCAGATCAAGGGCCTCGAGTTCTTTGCTGTCGTCAGGGTTCAACCCACTGTCGAGCCTGGGCTCACCTGGCTTTGACGGACGTCTGCCGCTACGGCGCCCCTTCTCTGTTACCCTGGCCTTTGCTTCCGCAATGGCCTCTTCACTGGGCGGCTTGTTAACTATTTCATTCCATTCGTCAATGGGAACTTCCCGTTCTTCGAAATCTTCAGTCAGCAACGACAGGGATTTCTTGAAAAAATTGGAACGGAGAACTTTTACCGCCCCCAGAGACGTCTGATACTTTTTGCCTATTCGCGGGCACATGCGATGAAATTCCTCATACCCCTTCTGCTCAAAACTGAGACAGCACAGGAGTCGGCCGCAAATGCCCGAAATCTTGGTAGGATTGAGAAAAAGGTTCTGTTCCTTGGCCATCTTGATGGTCACCGGAACAAATTTGCGCATAAACCGTCGGCAACAGCATATCTGACCGCAGTTGCCTATGGCGCCGAGCATCTGGGTTTCGTGCCGAACGCCGATCTGCCGAAGCTCGATGCGGGTACGGTATTCCTTGACCAGATCCTTGATCAGCTCGCGAAAATCGATCCGACCGGGCGCGGTGAAATAGAAAACCATCTTGGAACGATCGAAAAAGACCTCCACGTCCACCAGCTTCATGCCCAGCTTGTGCGTGACGACACAGGCCCGGCAGTATTTGAAGGCGGCTCTGGACAACTCCTCGTTCTCGGCCACGGACTCCATGTCCTTCTCGTTGGCAAGACGGTATATGGCCTTGTGACCTTCGCCGTCGTCCTCCTCACTCTCCATGGGAGCCTGGCGAATGAGAATGACCTTGCCCAACCCCATGCCCTGGTCGGTTTTGACTATGACGTGCTGCCCTTCACGGACAACGAACGGGCCGGAATTGAAATAATACACCTGCCCGTAATCATTGAATTTAACACCAAGTATTTGGCTCATTGAGTTTTATCCTATATATATGAACCCCGGATTTTCGGGGAAAATAGCATCACACAAAAAAGTATCATATTAGAAAACGGCTCCAACTTCAAATCCACCCGGAAACATAAAACCGGATGCCGCTTCAGTCGCACGGCACCCGGCTATTCTGTTGCAGGAACGGCTATGCTCTTTTCGGCTAAACCAGCCCCAGGCTCTTGATTTCGTTCATAAGTTTTTCTTCATCAATGGGCTTGACGAGATAGGAGGTAGCCCCCCCGAGAAAGAAAGCATCATGAGTTTCTTTCTCATCCGCAAGCATGGTGGTGACAATTACCTTGGATTCATTACGCGGAGCAATGCCGTTTTCCTGCTCCAAAACCCTGATTTCGCGAAGGGCCTGCTGTCCGTCCAGTTCAGGCATCAAAAGGTCAAGGCAGATCAGATCATACGGATCATTGCCCAACAACCCACGGCGAAAGGCTTCAATGGCCTCCTCACCGTTCACGGCGATGTCGCATTTGGCCACCTGACGCAAAATCTCGTGAATCATGTTCCGACTATAAAAATCGTCATCCACGATAAGCGCTTTCATGCTCACTCCTCCTCGATGTCTCTACTCCCTCAATGAAGTAATAAATGTCATTATATTGCAAAGAATGCAACTCTGTCGTGAGGCGTAACCAACCTGGGACGATCATATTTCCACAGCCACACCTTCACGGGCCATCTCGAACAGAACTCCGGTCCCTTTCCATTCCTTCTGCAGCCGGGCGTGTATGGCATCGATCTCGGCATCGGTTCGGGTGATATCGTGATGTGTCAGATAGGTCATGCCCACTCCGGCATCGCGGGTCATGCCAAGCGCCCACTCCACAGTGGAATGCCCCCAACCCCTCTTTTTTTCGTATTCTTCCTCGGTATACTGCGAGTCCACGATAAAGACATCCACGTCACGCAAAAACTCCATGATCCCCTCATTGCGCTCCCGGACGATCCGCTCATATTCGTTATACTCCGGATCATCGGGGCTATATATGTTGAAAAGCGGTTCGTGATCACCCGTAAAGAACAGGGTCTTTCCGTCGCACTGCACCTTGAACCCGAAATTCATGGCCGGGTGATTCATGAGAATCGTCGAAACCTGCGCAAACCCCAGGTCCACGACCTGCCCTTCGGAAAGCGTTTTGTAATCGATATCTGCCGCCAATTCGGACACGCGCACAGGGAAGTGAGGGTATTCCAACTGCTTGGCCAGCACGGCTTCAATACCGGTCAAGGTCAGGGGATCGGGCGGACCATAAATTGTGAGCCGATTGCCGGGCACGAACATGGGGATGAAGAATGGCAGTCCCTGAATATGGTCCCAATGGGTGTGGGAAATGAACAGATGGCAGACTACCGGCATTGTTTCGGCCAACTCAAGCCCGAGTTCCCGAATGCCCGTGCCTGCGTCCAGAATGATCAGATCGCCCGAATCGGACCGGACCTCGATGCAGGTGGTATTGCCTCCATATTTGACTGTCTGCGACCCCGGTGCCGGAAGCGAACCGCGCGTGCCCCTGAATTGAATCCGCACTATTGGGCCTCACCAAGCTTGATGAACAGGCGGGCGTGTTCAACCTCTTCGTCCAGTGTTGGCAAATCCGCAATCAATTCGTCAATATCCATGGAAAAAAAGTTTTTCATATTCTCAGACAACGGTTCGATCTCATAATTCCCGGCTGCACCAAAAGAAAGTTTCTTGGCAATCTGGTTGGCGACGAACAGGCAGTTGTTCAATTGTGAAGATCCTCCGTCCCCGACAGAATGGTGGCCCGCGATGGCATCGTGCAAATCTCCGGGCAGATTCCACTTCTCGGCCAGCATGGCCCCGACATCCGCATGAGTGGCTCCAATGACTTCCAGTTCACATTTGTGCAAGGCCGCGCCCGGCTCTGTGGCCTCTTTGATGACCGCTTCGAATTCCTCGGGCATGTACAGGGCAAACACGACCTTGCCGATATCATGCAGCAGCCCGGCAGCAAAAAAATCTGCAGCTGCATCCTTTGACACACCCAACTTGAGGCCCAGCATTCGCGTACAGGTAGCGACAGCCAGGGAATGAAGCCAAAACCCGCCCATATCCAGCAGCTTGGATGTGGACTTGGGGATAACTCCAACAGCGGCCAACCCCAGAGCAACATTCTTCAGGGTATTGAGGCCCAGGTATACGCTGGCGTGATTGATGGAAGTGACCTCTCGGGACAGTCCGAAATAGGCGGAATTGACCAGACGCAATATCTTGAGGGTAAAGACCGGGTCCTTACGTATGACCTCCACCAAGTCCTTTTGAGAACAGTTTATATCGCCTGAAAGTTTCAAGACCTGATGAACGCTTTTGGGAAACGCGGGCATCTTCTCAACTGCGTTGAACAGCTTGCTCTTAATGTTGCTCATAGATCCCGCATGCTTAAATGTATTTTCCGTCAACAGCCCACAGTCTGTTTCTGGGTCAGGCCTTCAATAAAAACTCTTACTCATATACTGTGTTTTATTATCGCAGTAACAAACCTGTGGCAAGGGTCAAGTCTGAAACACTTGATTGAATAGACAACTCCTGCTGCCCGCGCCACAGGCAGACAACCTGACCATGCCTTGCCGTGGTAAATACAGTCCCCCCCACTGCCTCGACCACCGTTGAAGCAGGAAAACCATACTGATTGAGATAGCCGTTGGAGCACAGAATAGCCCGTGCGGACACCGCCTGATAGAACGATGCATCGAAACTGCTTCGACTCCCATGATGCGGCAACACCAGCACTTCGGCAACAGGATCGGCTCGGCTCTCCATAAGTGACCTGATTCCGCGCTTTTCGATATCGCCCGGCAACAGAGCCAGCGAGCGCCCTTCCTTCTCCAGCCGCAGGACCAGCGACAACTCGTTCGCCTTGGCATCGACAAAACCTTCCGACGGATGCAACACGCAGAGTTTGGTGTCCTCTGACAACGGCACCGTGTCTCCCGCCTGAAGAGCCACAGGCACCAGACCGTTGGCGTCGAGCACCGCTCGCAGCCGCCTTCCAGTCTGCCCTCGGGGCAGCATCCCGTTGGTATAAAATGATTTCACGGCGAATCTGTCGAGAATGAACGGCAGGCCGTGGCTGTGATCGACATCCGGGTGGCTCATGAACGCGGCGTCCAGACGCGGCGGCCTGCCCAGAGTCAGGCTCGGGGCCACCACAGCCTCACCAAAATCAAACGTCTTCGATCCGCCCCCGGCGTCCACCAGCCACCGATGCCCACCAGGCAGAGAAATGACCAGGGACTGTCCCAGCCCCACGTCGAGCATGGTCAGCCGCGTCTGATTTCGGCTGTCCTCCACCATGATCCACACATGGGGCAACACGAGCAGCACGAACCCCAGCCCTGCCAACGCCTTCGGCACCCGCCGGTCGCTCCGCAGGACGGCAGCCGCCGTGATCAGCAGGATGACAAACCCCAGCGTTTCCGGCCACAGCGGGCGCAATACCGCCAGGATGGGCGTCAATCCAGCATCCCGTTCGGCATACAGCAGGACCAGCAACCAGTCTGCGACCCCGGCAGCCAGGCCGAGCAGGACTCCGCCCACAGGTGCGGTCCAGGCGGAAGCCGACAGAAACATTCCCACCAACCCCAAGGGCATGACCGCAAACCCAAGCACCGGAAGCCAGATGAAATTGAGCAGGATATTGGGGCTGAACGTACCGAAATACCAGGAGACAAGCGGCATGAGCGCAATGTTGGCGCAGACGCTGATGGCCAGAAGCGCACCGGCCCAGCCAAGTATCACGGCAAATCGGGAACGCTTGAAAACAAAGAGGCACCGGAAACAAGGGTACATGAGCCCTATGCCTGCCACTGCTGTGACCGACATCTGCAAGCTCAGGTCAAAAACGGACAGGGGCGACACAAAAACGATGGCCGCCAGCGCAAAGAAAAGCCCGTCCAGGAGCACCCGCCCGCGTCCCTGAAGCAGAAGCAACCCCCAGAAGCCGAACATGACAGCCGCGCGAATCAGAGAAGCGGACGGCTGACCGAGCCAGGCGTAGCCGAGCACCAGGGGAGCGGCCAGCAGCACGGCCAGCTTGGGACGCGGCACAAACAGCAGGATCGGCGGATAAAGCAAACCGGCCAAAAGGGCCAAACCAACGCCCATGGCCGCAACGAAACCGACGTGCAGGCCGGACAGGGCCAGGGTATGGGCCAGCCCGCTGCTCCTGGTGGCTTCCATGGTCTCCGGGGTAAGCCGGGAACGGTCGCCCGTGGTCAGGGCCAGGACCATGGCACCGCCCTGGGTCTCGGGAAGAGATGAAGCCACGGCGCGGCGGAGTCCGGACTTGATGCCCCAAAGGAAATCATGCGGGAGATCGCCCCATTCCGGCTTTTCCTTTCCCTGAGGCCAGGCCCGCCAGAACACGCCCTGCCGCTGCCAGTACCGGACATAGTCCCAGGTTCCGGGATTCCCGAAGTTATGCACCGGGACCACCCGGACAAGGGCGCGAACAGACTGTCCCGGCGCCGGAATGTAATCGGGATGACGCAGACTCCACGCAACCTTGCCGGGCAACGCCTTGTCGACCCCGTCCTGATCACATTGCACCTCGCGCAGGACCACCCGCAACCTGCCGCCTGCCAGGGGCTCCACCCGGTCCACCACGCCGTCGACGGTTACCGGCTGCCGTGCCTCCATCCAATGGGGAACACTTTCAGGAAGGTCCGGCGTGCGCTGGGAAGCGTAGCCGAAACCGAAAACCGCACAGCAGACAACGGCAAAGACCGACAACCGGCAGCCCCGCTCCCGAAAGGAGCAGTCCGCGGCATAAAGAAGCGCCAGAGCAGCAATCGCCGGAACAGGAAATTGTACGGCCGACACCCCGACAACAAAGGCCAGCATATACGTCTGCCAGGGCATCAATCCGGGGATGGCGGAAGAATATGTCGGTTCGGCGTCATTCACCCCTTTTCAATTAACAGGAAGGAGGCGGCTTATCCAGACCCGAACCGACAATGAAAAAACGACCGGCACCCTCTGGGCACCGGTCGGATTCAATGTCTTTTCTGTAGCGGTTTTATCCGTTGACCCGCTTGATGCGCGCCCCCACGCCGGACAGCTTGGCCTCGATATTCTCGTAGCCGCGGTCCAGATGATAGATGCGCTCGATGGTGGTGGTCCCGCTGGCGGCCAGACCGGCCAGCACCAGAGAGGCGCTGGCCCTCAGATCGGAGGCCATGACAGGAGCACCCCGCAGTTGGGAAACGCCGTGTACCATGGCTGTCCGGCCCTTCAGACGAATGTCTGCGCCCAAGCGGACCAGTTCCAGCACATGCATGAACCGATTCTCGAAGATTTTCTCTTCAATGGTGCCGGTGCCCTTGCCCAGACACATCAAAGCCATGAGCTGCGCCTGCATGTCCGTGGGATAACCGGGGTGCGGGAGCGTGGTAACGTCCACGTTTTCCAGCAATCCATTGGCCCGGCGAACCAGGACATACCCGTCCTCCTCCTGGAGCCAGACGCCCATCTCCCGGAGTTTGTAACTGACCGCGTCCAGATCATGGAAAGGACAATCCAGGATTTCCAGTTCCCCGCCGGTAATGGCCGCTGCCACCATGTAGGTTCCGGCCTCGATGCGGTCGGGCATGACCCGATAATCACAACCCGGCAGCGAGGATACCCCCTGCACCTTGAGAACACTGGTGCCCTGACCGGTGATTTTCGCACCGCAGGCATTGAGGAAGTTGGCCAGATCGACCACCTCGGGTTCCCGCGCCGCGTTTTCGATGACGGTTTCGCCTTGGGCCAGACACGCGGCCATGAGGATATTTTCGGTGCCGCCCACAGTGGGAAAATCCAGTGAGATATGGGCGCCCTTGAGACCGGACTTGCAAAAGCCCTTGATGTACCCTTCGGTGATCTCGAATTCCGCCCCCATGCGCTCGAAGCCCCGCAAATGCAGATCAACCGGGCGTGCGCCGATGGCACAACCGCCGGGCAGGGCCACCTTTGCCTCGCCCAACCGGGCCAGGAGCGGACCAAGGCAGAGCACGGAAGCACGCATGGTCTTGACAAGATCATACGGGGCCTCTGGTTTGAGTCCTGTGCACAGACTGGTGACCTCATTTCCTTCAAAAGAGGTCTCGCACCCTAGAATATTCATTAGTTTCAATGAAGTACGAATGTCGGCAAGTCGGGGAACGTTGCTCAGATTGACCTGCCCCTCAGCCAAAAGACAGGCCATGAGAATGGGCAAGGCCGCGTTTTTCGCTCCGCTGACCTGAATACTGCCCTGCAACGGAACGCCACCTTCGATGATGAGTTTATCCATGTGTAACCTTTTTTGATTCTTTTGCTTGACCGCGAGGGAAAGCTTGGTTTAAAAACCACCCCTCACACGGTGGGTGTAGCTCAGTTGGTAGAGCACCTGGTTGTGGCCCAGGTGGCCGTGGGTTCAAGTCCCATCACTCACCCCAAGTGAACTTATTCGGACGGAACTTCGGTTCCGTCCTTTTCTTTTTCCATTTGTGAAGAACTCCCAGCCTGACTGAGCAGCGAGATCAGCCGCTCCGCGCCGTAAGGCTGAAGGCCCTTGTCATAAAGAATGGTTCTCGGACCGCCACCATCCACGCCGGAAAAGGCCTCATTCAGGCTGAGCCGATCGGAAAAACCGCCGCCGCTCAAAGCGACTCCGGCATACAGACCGCTGTACTCACCCACAAAATAGACATCCCCGGATTCGTAAAACTCGGGCGTTTCATTATATTCGTAATCGGTGGTGATAGCAACGATCCGGGCCTGTCCCCTGAAAACACCGCCGGTCTGCACCACATAGCGGACATCATCCTCGTGCATGAACAGCAGGAGGCCGGACTGTTTGGAAACTCCCGCCTGCAAGCCCCAACCCACGGTCCCCTTGGACATGAATACCGGACCTGTCCACCCCTTGTCGGTATTGGCAAGCAGAAGCGCGTTACCGCCGCCGAGGGAAAATATGAAACTCACATCGCCCATGGCAGGCATGATCATGATGCCCTTGGCTTCACTGATCAGCTTTCGGAGCACTCCCTTCTCGTCCCTGTCCAGGGAATCCTGAAGCATCTGGGAAGCGACGTCCACCATGGCCTGCGCCGTGGCGCGATCGGAAGCTGTTCCGCCAGTGGATCTGACTCCACACCCGGAAAGGAGAAAAAGAAACAGCAGAACGGTCGTGAAACTCTGTATGCGGCTATTCATATCCTTGGCCTAAAGTGAGAGGTTGACCGTGTCAAGAGCGTTTGCGCAAATGCCGGACGTCCCCGACCCGAACAGTCAGCTTTTCCTTGTCGAAGTACTCCAGCACAGGAATGAGATACTTGCGCGACAGCCCCGTCATATCCTTGAAATCCGGGGCCGACATCTCCCGATGATCCTGGAAGAAGCCCACGATTTTTTCTTGAATGCCGTCCAAGGCGGCACAGTGATAATACATGTCGCCCGTCAGACGCTTGAGCTCCCCCTGGTCCTGCAACAGCTTGAGCACGCTCCCGGCCTGCTTTGCGGTCATGCCCAGAGGCTCCAGCACGTCCTTCAAATTCGGCGGCGTGGCCCCGCCCTCCCGGTATGCGGCCAGGATGGTCTTGTGGACTTTCTCCTGATCCGAAGCCAGGGAAATCGTGTGCCCCTTGAGTTTGAGCACTTCCTGATCGGCCTCGATGTCACCCTTCCTGAGCAACCGCTCCAAGATGAAATGAAACAGTTTCGAAGGCAGGGCCCTGCCCCAGGATGAGGCCAGCTCCCCGCGCTGCACTCCGGGCTTCATGGATTCCCTGGCATGGAAATCCCGCAGATAGAGGAGCAGGTCCTCGGCCAATTGACCGACCATTTCGCCCCCGGCATACCGCCGGGTCTCCTTGTCGAACAACACCGCCCTCTGCTGGCCGCTGAGCACCCCCAAAGACTTTTCCAACCCCTTGGTCTCCAGGTTTGTCATGGTCAGCAACTCGGCAAAACCCACCCCCGCGGGTCCGGCCAGCTCCAGCTGGGCTGCGGCCACATCTTCAGGGGTCTGGCTCGCCAACAGATTCAACCGTTCCACATCAGCTGAGAACCGTTTAATCCGATGGCCTGACGGCCCGACGACCCGCCCGCCTGCGAACGCCCTGAGCGGCGAGAAGGACCGAAGCACGATACGGTCCCCGAACACCCCGGCCAACGGTTCGGCAAACCTCGCCTGGCAAATGGCGGTTTCTCCGGGCTTGAGTTCATCGCGGTCCAACAGATAAATTCGGGCCAGAACCTCACGCGCCCCGTGGTGAAAATGGATTTCCTTGCGGTGCTTGAGGGGCAGGTGCGACGATTCAAGCACGGTCAATTCGATATCCCATACCTCGGACGGAAACAGCGAACCGGGCCGGGCAACAACATCGCCGCGGCGGATATCGTCCACCTCCAGCCCATGCAGATTCACGGCAGTGCGCCGACCTGCCTGGGCGGTCTCCACGTTTTCGCCGTGGGATTGCAATCCGCGCACCTTTGACCCGGTCCCGCCGGGATAGAGAACCACGTCGTCCCCCACGGAAATGGACCCGGAGATCATGGTTCCGGTAACCACGGTCCCATGCCCCTTCATGGTGAACACCCGGTCCACGGGCAGCCTGAACAGGTCCGAACGCCGCCGGGGTTTGAATTCGGCTATCAGCTTCCGCAGTTCCTGCTTGAGCCTGTCCAGACCTTCTCCGGTATGGGCGGAAACAGGCAGGATGGGGACACCCCCAAGAAATGTCGGTTCGAGATACTCGGCCACCTCCCCCTCGACCATTTCAAGCCACTCCGCATCCACCATGTCGGTCTTGGTCAGGGCCACCAACCCGGTGGTGACGCCGAGCAACTGGCATATTTCCAGATGCTCACGGGTCTGGGGCATGATGCCCTCGTCTGCGGCGATGACCAGGATGACGAAGTCCACACCCGCAGCACCGGCGACCATGTTTTTGACGAATTTCTCATGACCGGGGACATCCACGATGCCGAGCCGTTCGTCAGCTCCGAGATCAAGAAAGGCGAAACCGAGTTCAATGGTGATACCGCGCTTCTTTTCCTCGGACAACCGATCGCAATCGATACCGGTGAGAGCCTTGATGAGTGTGGTCTTGCCATGGTCGATGTGACCGGCTGTTCCCATGATAACGGGCATAGTATGTAGTCCCCAAAAGATATTGGTTGTTGTTCGTGCGTAGAACAACCCATGGTAGTGAAAAAAAGGCCGGGTAACAAGAACGCAGATTATGACTGGGGTTTGACACGAACGGCATTGTAAAGAATATTCATATACTCTCATTGCAGTGCCTGAGGAACAGGCAAATATAGGTCAAACTAATTGACCTATTTTACAACTATGGTAATAAACTATGACATAACGATACAACATCAGCCTGGAGGGGGAAAATCCATGAGGAAATTTGGGAAATTTACACATTTTTTACTGGTGGCAGCCTTTCTTGTCTGCCTCGCTCCAGTTGCGGCTTCCGCTGCGGAGACGGCAGATGATTTTCCGGATGCAATCGGCGAGGTCGTATTCCTGATGGGAACGGTTACCGCACAGCAGCCTGACGGCACATCGCGCAAACTGGACCTGAACAAACAGGTCATTCCCAAAGACGTAATCGTCACGGGCTCCAGAAGCAATGTCGAAATCGTTTTCAAAGACAAATCCGTTTTCTCGCAAGGTGCGGATTCCAGCACGTCACTTGACGATTACGTATACTCCGACACCGCGTCCGCATCCAAAATGCTCTTCAAGATGGGAACCGGCACCTTCCGCTACGTGACAGGCCAGATCGTCAAGCAGAATCCCGACGCCTTTGCCCTGCAAACACCCACAACGACCATCGGCATCCGGGGCACCGAGGTGTTTGCCGAAGTCGCGCCGGCACAGGAAGAAGTCGGTGTCTTGGGAATGACCCCCGGTCACCAGGTCGACGTTTCCACGCCGCAGGACCAAAAGACCATCACCCAGGCCGGATTCTCGGTCAAAGCCACTCCTGACGGCCAACTGAGCAACCCGGCCCCCACCGATCCGGCAACCCGCGCCAGAGTGGTCAAGGCTGCCCCGCAGACCACACAGGGAGAGACCGGCGCTTCCACTACGGATGAAAAGGATCTCGACCGCAAGGTTGCGGCCTTCGCGGCTACCGTCGACCGGACCAAAGGAGATCTCGGCACCGTCGACGATAAACCCAGCTACGCCGGCATCCACAGCATATCCCTGCAGACGACCGGCCAGAAGAGCGCGGAAAGCGATCGTGACAAGAACGCCGACGGAGGTCTCGGCGGTGGTGGCGATGGTGGTGGCGGCTACTAAGCCGACCAAGAGCCCGACCGCCTCGATAACATTTAGAGAAGGAAGACCGAGATGAAAATACATGTAATGAAATACACCCTGCTCCTGTCCACGATTGTACTCCTCCTGACAGGCTGCACGAGCTCCATGATGGAACGCCAGGGAACCAAGGCATACCTGGAAAAGGATTATGCCACCGCCAAGATGAAATATGACGAAGCCATCGTGGAGGGCAATGCCGACGCCATGTACCACCTGGCCGTCATGTACGCGGAAGGCCAGGGGGTCCAGCAGGACTACGCCAAGGCCGCCAGCCTGCTTGAGCAGGCCGTTGCCCAGGAACAGGAAGACGCCCAGCTCATGCTCGGCCTGTTCAACATCTACGGAGACGGCGTCCCCAAAGACCCGGCCAAGGGCGCAGAACTGATCAAGGCCTCGGCCGTCAACGGAAACGACACGGCCATGTACTATCTGGGAAATCTCTACGCCGCCGGACTGGGTGTGCAGAAGGACCTGACCCAGGCCCTGCACTGGATGGAACAGGCCAAGAAGGCTGGCTTCCCGGTCAAGGACGAACTCCTGACCAAGGACGGCCTCGCCGCCCTGTATCAATAACAGATCAATCCCAAGCAAAAAGGGCTGCCGGAACACTCCGGCAGCCCTTTTTCACTGTCTACCAAGGTAACGCCCTACCGCTTCAGGAACTCCCTGAAAGCGAGAGTGCATGCATACATGTCCGCCTTGCTCGTCAATTCGAAGGGCGAATGCATCGAGAGCACGGCGACGCCCACATCGATGACATCCATGCCGTACACGGCCAGGAACTTGGCCACGGTGCCGCCGCCCCCGATGTCCACCTTGCCCAGTTCGGACATATGCCACGGGATGCCCGCATCATCGAAGATGTGACGCAGCCAGGCAATGAAATCCGGGTGGGCATCGTTGGCTCCCACCTTGCCACGATGACCGGTGAACTTGTTGAAACACGGACCGTATCCGAGCTTTGCAGCGTTGAGCGGCTCGTACACGTCCTTGTGATCCGGGTCCATGGCAGCGGATACGTCGGCGGAAAGAGCTGAGCCGTTCATGAATATCTGGGACAGGCGTGCGCCTGGCTCCCACGCCTCGACCAGCTCTTCCATGCAATATTCGAAGAAATAGGACTTGGCCCCGGTGGCGCCGTCCGAACCGATCTCTTCCTTGTCCCAGAACAGCACGATCTGAGCGTATTCCGGTTCGGGTTCGGCCAAAAGCGCCTCCAGCGCGCAAAACACGCTGGACCTGTCATCCTGGCCGTAGCCGCCGATGATGGATTCATCCACTCCGACGAAACGGGCGGGACCGGCCGGAACCGCCTGCATCTCCGCGCTGAAGAAGTCGGATTCATCGATGCCGTAGCGCTTGTTGAGGATCTCAAGCACCTTGCGCTTGACCGGCTCCTTGGCCTTGTCGTCGTCATCCTTACCGGAGGGAACAGGAGACTGCCCCATGATCAGATTGAGTTTTTCCGCGTCAAAGGCATCTTCCACCTTCTTGACCACTTCCTTGTACGCCAGGTGCGGCAGGAGGTCGGTGATGGTGAATACGGGGTCTTTGGGGTTTTCGCCTATGCAAACCGTGACCACTTCGCCGGATTTCTTGACCACGGTACCATGCAGGGCAAGGGGGATGGTCAACCACTGATACTTGCGAATCCCGCCGTAATAATGGGTCTTGGCCAGACAAATTTCCGTGTCCTCGTACAGGGGACGCTGCTTGAGATCGAGACGCGGGCAATCGGCATGGGCGCCGATCAGCCGGAACCCCTCGGACAGGGGACGTCTGCCCTTGCGCGCCAGGAAACAGGTCTTGTTGCGATTGAAACGAAATGCCAGGGGAGCCCGGAGGTCATCCACGAAACCCGCCTTCTCCACCCTGCCGCGGACATAGTCCATGACCAGCCGCTCGGTCTTGCAGGTGCTCAGGAACTGCACGTAATCCCTGGCCAGGCTGTCCATGGCCTTGAGGTGCGCCTTGGAGGCATAGGTCTCCCAGGCGGTCTTGGGTTCGTATTCGAGTTTTTTCTTGCTGCTCATGATAATTCCTTATGATTCGGTCAAGGCGGCCACGGCCTGTTTCAGGGCTTCGGCGACCAGCTTGAGTTCGGTTGAAGCCAGGGTGCGCGGGTCCAGGAGAAAGACATCATCCTCGATCCGGGCCACCAGGGGAGGATCAGTATCCAACAGGGCATCCCTCAGATCACCCGCGGAAATATTCTCGACAGCCACGGTCACCATGGTGCCGGGCAGGTCATATTCAGGAAAGGCGCCGCCGCCCACCCGGGAGGCTCCCTTTTGCAGCCCTACGGACACCCGGTCGCCAAGGGCATCCCGAACCGCGTCGGCCAAACGCCGTGCCTTGCTCTTCAGAGCCTCCTCCGAAGCGGTGATCATCCTCAGGGTCGGCACCTGACGCCGGGCCAGGTCCATGTCGAGATAGAGCCGCAACGTGGCCTCCAGGGCGGCCAGGGTCATCTTGTCGATGCGCATGGCCCGGTTGACCGGATTCATCTTGATACGATCAATATACTCCTTGCGTCCGACTATGACGCCCGCCTGGGGACCGCCGAGCACCTTGTCACCGGAGAACGAAACCACGTCCGCTCCCTGGGCCACCACCTGCTGAACCGTGGGTTCGCCGAGCAAACCCGCCCCTTCCAGGGAACACAGGGAGCCGCTGCCCAGATCCTCGATGACCGGCAGGCCGTATCTGTCGCCCAACGCCCGCATCTCCGGCAGGCTGACTTCCTTGGTGAACCCGACCACCCGAAAATTGGAAGTATGCACCCGCATGAGCGCGCCGGTCAGGTCGTTGACGGCATTCTCATAATCATGCACATGCGTCCGGTTGGTGGCGCCGACTTCGCGCAGGATGGCCCCGGACTTGGTCATCACGTCCGGAATGCGGAACGAACCGCCGATCTCGACCAGCTGGCCACGAGAAACGATCACTTCCTGCCCCTTGGCCAGGGTCTCCAGCATGATGAACACGGCGGCCGCGTTGTTGTTGACCACCAAAGCGGCTTCAGCGCCGGTAATATCACACAGAAGCTTTTCCACATGGGAGTATCTGCTGCCGCGCTGCCCGGTGGACAGGTCGAATTCGCAGTTCGAATAATGGCCGCATGCCTCAACCACGGCCGCGATGGCCGATTTGGCCAACAGGGACCGCCCCAGATTGGTATGAATGACCACACCCGTGGCATTGAGAACCCGCCGGAAATGGGGGCGGGACTTGGCCCTGACATAGGCGACAAGCCTCGGACCAAGCGCTTCCAGGGCAAGCTGTCCGGCATCGACGATGGCCCCGGAGCGTATCTCCTCGCGGCAGATGTCCAGGAATTCATTGACAAGGTTCTTGACCAGCGGACGAGGCAGGTCCCTGAATCCGTCAGCGTCACAAAGCATGGAAAGGACTTCGTCCACGGACGGCAGTTGCCTGAAAAATGTGCTCATGCGTATCCCGATGCTAAGGGGTGAGTAAACGAGGATACAGGGTATAAAACTCCGCCAACAAATACAAGGACCCGCAAACCAGCGTCGTTCCCGAGCATTCAGACCCCGCTGCAAGGGCCGTTTCCATGGAGTCCAGCGCAACGGCCCGGCTTCCTATCTCCGCCGCCAATTCCCGATTATCCCGTGCACGCTCATTCTTCATGGCCGGGACCAGTATCGGTCCCGCTGTCAGTTCACGGACCAACGGCAGCATGGCTGTCAAATCCTTGTCTTTCAGGCAGGTGAAAATCATGCTGTCGGGCTTCATGTCTTCCGCTTCAAGGGCGGCCTTCAGGGCGACCATGGCATGGGCGTTGTGGGCTCCATCCAAAAGGATGGCCCGGCCAGCCACTTCCGCCAACTGAAACCGTCCGGGCAGAAAGGCACTCTCCAGGCCGAAGACCTCCCCCTGATAACTGCTCTTGACCCCATGGGTGGCCGCAAACCAGCGCCAACCGGCCAGAGCAAGATGGGCATTGACCGTCTGATGAATACCCTTGAGGCCCAGCTTGAGGTTGCGTACCGGCTCAGCCACATCCACGGCATGAATAAGCCGTGCCCTGACCGCCTCTGCCCTGGTTTCCAGCTCGATCATGGCCTCAGCCTCCTGGAATCCGGTCAGCCCCTGCCCTCCCTCACGGAGAGCGCCGGCCTTGTCGCGGGCGATCTCCGCAAGGGTCGAACCAAGCACCTTTTCATGATCCATCCCCATGGGCGTGAACAAGGTCAGGCCGGGCCGAAAGACATTGGTGGCGTCGTAGCGACCGCCCAATCCGGCCTCCATGATGGCCACGTCCACCTCCGCACGCCGGAAGGCAAGCATGGCAAGACAGGTCTGAAATTCGAAATAGGTCAGAGAATCACCGCCCGGCACGGACAGGATGTCATTGGCCAATTCCACCCAATCCTTTTCGGAGAGCATTCGTCGGTTGACCTGCACCCGTTCCCTTGGCGAAAGGAAATGGGGCGAAGTGAAAGAGCCGACCTTGAGCCCGTGGGCACGGGCCAAAGAGCTGAAAAAGGCGACGGTGGACCCCTTGCCGTTGGTTCCGACAATATGCACAACGGGTAGGGTAGGCATACCGTGCGCCATCCAGAAGCGCTGCATCCGGTCCAGGGTCAGGTCCATGTGGAACAGGCCAAGCCCGTCCAGGTATTTCGACAGTTGGGAATAATCTTTAAAGTGTGTCACAGGCCTCATTTAACAGGAAAACGACCGGGATGGAACTCCCCTGAAGCCCCTTTCCCCATATCCTCCGGCATCTTTCATCGGACAAGAGGCCTTATGCGGCTCCGAACTTCATTCACACCTCATTATAATATTATCAAGACTCTAGCTTTGAACGCACAAACCATGATATGATTGATAAAATATCAATCTTGGAGAGTACCATGCTCAGAAAAATCACAATCAAAGTCCGCATCCTGCTCCTCATATGCAGCATCGTGGTCTTTACCATAGGATTCACCCTCGCCTTCCTCAACGGAGTAAGCAAGGTCAAGGATATCGGCGTGGAACGTTCCACTACCGCCATGCTCGAAGGAGAGAAACGAAAGATCCACGTGGCCACCCAGGCCATGGCCGACAGCATAGCCGAAGCCATTGCCGACATCCCGGACCTTGACACCAAGATCACAGTCATCCGCAAGCTGGTGGACACAATCCGCTTCGAAGACGACAATTCCGGATACTTCTTCGTGTATGACAAGACAGTGAACATCGCCCTGCCGCCCAACCACTCCCTGCAAGGGAAGGACCTGGGCCATCTCAAGGATCCCAACGGCGTGCAACTGGTCGTCGAACTGAACAAACTGGCCCACAACGGCGGTGGCTTCCTTACCTATATCTGGCCCAAGCCGGACAAGGGCGACCAGCCCAAGCTCTCGTACGCCACGCTCATTCCGGGCACGGACATGTGGATCGGCACCGGGGTCTACCTGGATAATGTCGAAAACGACAAGCAGACCATCATGGCCGACATAGACAATCTGGTCTCAACCTTTATCTGGAGCATCGGCGGCGTCATCCTGGGCATATTCCTCCTCGTCATCCTGCCGTTCTGCCTGCTCATAGTCCGTTCCATCATCCAGCCTCTCAACGAGGCGGTCGAACTGGCCGACCAGGTGGCTTCCGGCGATCTGACACAAGACATCTCCACGGAATACAAGGATGAACCAGGCAAATTGACTGCGTCACTGGCCGAGATGGTGCACAGGCTGCGCCATGCAGTGGGGCAGGCCAAGTATGGCGCCGATCAGGTCGCCTCGGGCAGCACAGAAGTGACCAGTTCCGCACAGACGCTGGCCGACGGCGCAAACCGCCAGGCCGCCTCGGTGGAACAGGTCTCCGCAGCCATGGAGGAGATGATCGGGCAGATCAGCAAGAATACGGAAAACGCCACCCAGACCGAACGCATGGCCAACCAGACTGCCCAGGACGCGCAACGGGGCGGCGACACAGTCATGGAAGCCGTCAATTCCATCAAGCATATCGCTGATAAAATCTCCATAATCGAAGAAATCGCCCGCCAAACCAACCTGCTGGCCCTGAATGCGGCCATTGAAGCAGCCAGGGCCGGTGAAGCAGGCAAGGGATTTGCCGTGGTCGCGGCCGAAGTACGCAAACTGGCCGAACGAAGCGGAATCGCTGCCGCAGAAATCGGTGACCTTTCTTCAAGCACCCTGGCCAAGGCCGACGAGGCCGGAGCAATGCTGACCAAGATGGTTCCCGACATCCGCAAGACTGCGGACCTGGTACAGGAAATCTCCGCCGCCAGTTCCGAGCAGAACGCAGGCGCCCATGAAATCAACAAGGCCATCCAGGAATTGGATAATGTCATTCAACAGAATGCCGCCGCTTCCGAAGAGCTGGCCGCCACGGCCAGGGAGTTCACGGATCAGGCGACCCAATTGCAGCAGGGCATGCAGTATTTCAACATCGGCTCCCAGGGAGCGCCCCTGGTCAGAACCACACGCGTCCCCCGCACTGCACCAGCCGCAAAGACACCTGTTGCGAAATTGCCATCCGCATCCACAGCAAAGCAGCCCCCAAGAGCGACGCCCGCCTCGGACGAATCAGGTTTCTCGCTGGACATGGACTCGGACGCAGACGGGGACTTCGAGCGGTTCTAGCCTCCCCTCCTGACACCATACCGGGCCGGGAACGCAATAATTGCAATGCGTTCCCGGCCCGACGCTTTTGCAAAACCATCATCCCCGGCTGTTGCTACACGGCCATGAGCACCAAGTACCAGACCGGCAGCGTCATGAAGGAAAGCAGTATCCCCACGCCGACTATGGTCGCAGCCAGAGAGGGACGAAGGCCATAGGTCATGGCAATGATGCCCCCGGTGATCATCGGTCCCATGGCCGATTCGAAGACCGTCACCTTGGCGATGACATCGTCGGCACCAACGCCCCAGATATACAGGACAAAGATCAGGACCGGAGCCAGGATCAGCTTATAGGTCAGACCGATGACCAGATCCCGGCCATTGCCCTTGATGGCACTGAACCGCAGCGTCAGGCCCACGGACAGCAGGGCAAGGGGGCTGAGGGTCGAACCCAGCCGGGACAGGATGCCGGCCACCCATTCAGGGTACGGCACTGGGTGCATGGCGAAACCGAATACAATGGCCAGGAACGGTGGAAACAGCAGAACCTTCCTGGCAAGCTCCCGTCCGTTCACATCCTGCCCCGACACCTTGGCGGCCAGAATGATGCCTGGGATGGCCAAGGCCATGAATGTGCCCGCCATATCGCACAATACGCCCACGCCCAGGTATTCGGGACCAAAGAACGCCTCGATCATGGGCAGCCCCACAAAGGAGGTATTACCGAGACCCGCGGTCAGGATCAGGCAGGCGATGGTTTTCTTGTCCATCCCCAACCTGCGGCCAACGAGCATGAAAAAAGCATAGCCTACGCCGAAGACTATCCAGGCCATGGCCGCAGGCAGGATCAATTCGGGCCCCAAAGGCAATTCGTGCACATGAAGCAAAGCCAGGGCGGGCAGAGACATGTAAATGATGATCGCGTTCAGGACGGACGGCCCCTTCTCGTCGACGACACCGGATACCCGCAGACCGATACCCAACAAAAAGCAAACGCCCAGCAACAGGAAATTCTCCATCATTTACTTCCTCATTTCCACAGCAACCTAGTGTATTTCAGTAGGATTTTCAAGATGATCCCCCCTGCCCAGCCTTCACCGGTCCGAGCAGTGAACTTTCTTGACAAAAATTGCTTGCCAACCAACTCAAGGCCATATATAAGCCATTTCTCCTGATCGTGCCTGAGTGGTGGAATTGGTAGACGCGCTGGCTTCAGGAGCCAGTGGGGGCAACTCCGTGGAAGTTCGAGTCTTCTCTCAGGCACCAGTAAAGAACAAGGGTTGCAGCAAATAGCTGCAACCCTTTTTCATGTTGTATTCCGGCATGTTAAATGGTCACTTCCTTTTGAACCCTGCACTCTCAACGGACAAAAGAACGGGCCGCCCCTCCATAGTGTCTCCCCCCCGAGCACATCGGACACCTGTATACGACACGCCTCCCGGACCGCCCTTGCTTAAGCGGTCACCATCCTCCGCCGTGCGGTTTCACAGGCCCAACCGCACTCATCATCATTTTTCACATTCAAAACTCTTGCCTCCGCCGGGTTCCTGCCCAAACCACGCCCCAATATCCCCCTCACGCACTACGGCGTAAAACATATCTTGGCCGGACTAAAAAGGTGAATTCCTGATAAAAGAACAATGCCGCCTGAAAACTGGACCAACTGTCCATATCTATAGTAACCCGGATCACAGTATCTTCAGATGACAACAGGGGACAGATATGGAAACCGTTAGTTTTGCGGCATGGTCGGCGAGAATCGGATTGGCAATTGTCATTCTCGCAGGAATTGTATGGGGGTGGTCTTCAACACGCAAGGCGCGTGATTCAAATGCCAGCCTGAAAAAGGCGCTTTCCGACTCTTTGAAGAAAAGAGGACGAACACTGGCCCCTTTTGCCGGTATTGTGCTGCTCCTTGTCATACTCGTGCCAATTGCCGGCCTGGAGGGAAAGACAGCGGCAATGGTCAGCACTCTTTTGAGCATTCTTTTGATTCTTCTGGCTGGCTGGACAGGGACAATGGTCGTGTACCTGCTTTCCGACATGACCGAATGCCGATACGACACCTCCGTAAAAGACAACCTGGAAGCTCGACAAGTCCGAACCAAGGTCAAGGTTCTCCAAAGAATCATCGTCATTCTCATTTGGCTGTTGACCACCGCTTGCATATTGATGCTTTTTGATCAATTCAAGATGCTTGGAGGCACCTTGCTGGCCTCAGCCGGTGTTGCCAGCCTCGTGTTGGGATTTTCCGCCCAAAAAACCCTTGGAGCAATGGTCGCCGGGTTGCAGGTCGCCCTTTCGCATCCGATCAATCTGGATGATGTGGTCATCGTTGAGGGGGAATGGGGACGGATAGAGGAAATAACCTTCACCTATGTGGTGGTAAAGACATGGGATCTTAGAAGGCTCATCGTCCCGATAACCTATTTTCTAGAGACACCGTTTCAAAATTGGACCAAGAAAAATGCCGACATAATCGGGTCTGTTTTTATCCACGCAGACTACACGGTTCAGCTGGAGCCTTTGCGTGAAGAGCTCAACCGCCTCTGCATCCAGGCAAAACCCCTGTGGGATGGCAAGACCTGCGTCCTTCAGGTGACTGACGCCGGGCCTGAAACGCTCACCCTGCGTGCGATAGTCAGCTCCCCTGACGCCTCGTCCGCTTGGGATTTGCGCTGCCTGCTTCGGGAGGCCCTTGTCGAATACATGCGGACACAGTATCCGGAATGGTTGCCCAAACGTCGAATATCCATACCGGAAGAACGTGAACAAATTACCGGTCGCAAAAGCGAGTAAGCAGATTTTGCCATATGGGCAACCACGAAAAACCACCGGAAGTCTTTACTCGCAGCCCTAAGATGGAGGACTTTGCAACTCCCTCTTGACTGTTTTTCCAACGGCTCCCCACAAGGACTGATGGCATGGCAACGCCCCCTGCGACAAATGGTCCGCCTGACTCCCGGTATTTACTGCCCCCCGATGGAGAAGACCGTCTGGGAATCAAATAAACAACTTCTACTGAGCTTGGTTTCTTGTTGACTCCTCAATGGCCCATCGTGAATACTCAATAATATTCGGAAAAAATAATTAATCCTAGAAAGGAGCCATCATGACTGAAAGAACTGGAATAATCACTTTTCAAGGCAACCCTCTGACCTTGATGGGACCTGAGATCAAAGTCGGGGACAACGCTCCTGAGTTCACCGTTTCCGCCAACGATTTATCGCCCGTCACCCTGGCCGATTATACCGGCAAGGTGCTCATCATCGCGGCTGTGCCGTCCCTGGACACGCCGGTATGCGACACGGAGACCCGTCGATTCAACGTCGAAGCCGCTGCCCTTGGCGATGACGTGAAGATCCTGACAGTGAGCATGGATCTGCCTTTCGCGCAGGCGCGTTGGTGCGGAGCCGCCGGAATCGAAGCCGTGCAGACCCTGTCCGATCATGCCGGAGCCTCTTTCGGTGAAAACTGGGGGACGCTCATCAAGGAACTCCGCCTTTTGACCCGCGCGGTGTTCGTCGTCGGCAAAGACGGCAAGGTTGAGTACGTAGAATATCTGAAGGAAATAACCGAAGAGCCTGATTACGAAGCAGCCCTCAAAGCAGCCCGAAAACTCGTCGGTTAACGGGAACAGGACTCTCTGCGCCGTCCCTTTGACTGACACGTGTAAGGGATCAGTACCACAGGGAAAAAGGCTTGGAAGGAACACCTTCCAAGCCTTTACTTATCGTCTTCCCGAGAAAGGCCAAACACACATCCTTTCCCTGCGGCGCGCGTTTCAATTCCTCAACCGCAGCCCTGAAGCGCCCGGTTGAGGGCGTAGCCCTTTTCCTGTTCGCAACTCCGTCTTTCCTCATGGTCCGGCCCCTGGAATCCTGGAGTTGCAACGGCCTCCTGACTCAACAAGCTCTGCCTTTGCAACCAATCCGGGGCTTCCGAACCATTCTCCACGGCCATGATGGTGTCGCCGAGAAACACGGCTTCCTCCAGGTCGTGGGTCACGTGAAGAATGGGAATATTCAGTTCACTTTTCAATTCCTTGAGACAGCTCCTCAGATTCCTGCGATTTGCCACATCAAGGGCGGAAAAGGGTTCGTCAAGCAGCAACAGGACAGGTTCGCGGGCAAGGGCCTGACAAAAGGCGGCCCGTTGGCGCTCGCCACCGGAGATCGAGGCTGGTTTGCTTGCCGCAAGGTGCCGGATGCCGAACATGTCCATGAGTTCCTCGACCCGTTCCGGATTTGGCGCGGCAAAAGCCACATTCTTGCGGATATTGAGATGCGGGAACAGGGTGTAATCCTGAAAGACCAGGCTCAGCCCCCGTTTCCGGGCCGGAACGAACACACGTGCATCGGTGTCGGCCCAGACGGTTTCGCCAAAGGTGATCCGCCCGGAATCCGGCTTCTCCAACCCTGCAAGCAACCTGACGAGTGTGGTTTTCCCGGCGCCTGACGGGCCGATCACTGCTGTCAACTCACCTGGAGCGCAGGAAAAGCCCAACTCCAGATCAAAATGCTTCAGTCGTTTGGTAATATCCACACTCAGCATCACGATTGCCTCGCATTGATCTTGTTGATTATCATGAGCACCGCGAAACAGACCGGAACCAACGCGGCGGACATGAGGAAGGCATCGTTGAATCGAAGGGACTCCACTGCCTCGAAAATGGCGATGGACGCCACCTGCGTCTCTCCGGGAATACTGCCGCCCACCATGAGAATAACGCCGAACTCGCCAAGGCTGTGCGCAAACACGAGTATGGATGCGGCGGCCAATCCTCCCAGGCAGTTCGGCAGGACAATCCGAAAAAAAGTCGCGACCGGCGACAGGCCGAGAATGGCCGCGCTTTCAAGCAACCTCGGATCAAGCTTCTCGAGGGAAGCCCGCAAGGGCTGGACCGCAAAGGGCAGATTGAAAATCAACGACGCAATCAGAATACCCGCGAAGCTGAAAACCAACCTTTCCCCGGTCATATCTTCCCACAAAGCCCCAGCCGCCCCTCTCGGCCCCATGACCACCAACAGGGCAAACCCTAAAACCGTTGGCGGCATGACCATGGGCAGCGTGATGACGGAATCGAGCAGACTTTTTCCCCTGAACTTTCCGAACGCCAGCAGACTCGCCAGCGGAGAAGCGAAAACGGGAATCAGCAGCATGGTCCAAAACGCCAGTTTTGCCGAGAGAAGGAGCGGAGACCAATCCATTTTTATTTGTATCCGTACTTCTGTTTGAGGGCTTGGACTTCAGGCGTCGAAAGAAACTCGACGAACTTGGCAGCCCCTTCCGGGTTGTGTGCGGACTTGAGGATGCAGGCTGCCTGAATGACGGGCGGGGCTTCATCCACGACAACGAAGCACCCCTTTTTGCCTTCATCCGTAAAGACCGAGGAATAGGCGCACAGACCGACATCCGCAGCACCGGTCGATGCGAACTGGAACACCTGGGATATGGACTGCCCGAAGACGAGCTTGGGCTGCATAGTGTCCCATATGCCGACGGCCTGCATGGCCTTCATGGCCGAAGTACCGTAAGGCGCTGTTTCCGTATTGGCGATGGCGACTTTCTTCACTGCCGGATTCTGCACAGCGGCCTTCCAATTCTGTCCGCACAAAGACTTTTCACTTGTCCAAAGGACCACCTGCCCCTTGGCATAAACAAAAGGTTCCTGAGCGAGACCGTCGGCATACAGCTTGTCGGGACGCTTCTGGTCAGCAGCCAAGAAAACGTCAAACGGTGCATCGCTGATGATCTGCCCGTAGAGCTTTCCCGTTGAGGCGTAGGTGGCCTGCACCGTCAGCCCGGTGGCCTTTTCAAAGGCGGGGATGATTTCCTTCATGACCGGGGTGAAGTTGGCGGCCTGGGCAATCAAAAGATCAGCGGCGAATGCCCCCGAAGACAGACACAGTGAAAAAACAAGAATAAATACAACTAACCGTTTCATGAATGCTCCTGAAATTGAGGGTTTCTCCGCTAGGGTAATCGTGAAATAAGCGTTGCATCTTATATGAACATATCGACATCCAAGACAATCTGGTCACGAAAATACTCAAACCCGTGACAGAAGTCGTATCTGATATGCTTAAATACTCCAAACGGAATTCAAGGCGCAAAAAAAGGCCTTGCTGCGTCACCGGGGATTCCGGCTCCGGCCTTGGCCAAAGGGCCGCAACCCCTGTTTTTCTGTCTGAAAATTGCGAAATAGTGCTTGCCAATCGCGCGGTTCTTTTATAGTGATCTTCTTCCTGAACGTGCCGAAGTGGTGGAATTGGTAGACACGCATGGTTCAGGACCATGTGGTCTCACGACCGTGGAAGTTCGAGTCTTCTCTTCGGCACCAGATATGAACAAGGGTTGCGGCTGACATGCCGCAACCCTTTTTATTTTTTATCCGGCAACTTACGTGGTCTCCTTCTTTACGGCGTGATTTGACCCACCGTCTGCCGCCGGAGAGACCGCACGCCGCAAATCGAGAACTCCCCCGAATCACCTTGACCCGAAGAACTCATTCTATTCCTTTCGCCACGTGATCCAGCACGACTTGCGGGACTCGTTGGGCCGTTCCACGGTCAGGATGTCTCTCCTGACAGGCTGCCTGGCCGAAGAAAAGCCAAGGTCCGAATACCGGCCTTCGGCCTGAAACGACTGCTGCTCCGGGTGCGATCCGAGAATACCCCCCCATGAATGATTTTGGCCGTATCGAGCCGTTCCAGCGCGATTTCCTTGAACGCTTCCAAGGAAAAGAGCAGAGCCCCATCAACAGGCTGACCCCGCCCGATCCGATTCCGTAACACATGACGGGCAAGACAAAAGAGTTCACAGGACACCTGAAAGGGCTTCGGGTTTCCCGCAACTACGGCACAGGCGGGAATGCATGGTCCCCGCTGCGGAAGAAGGTGTTTTCGCCCGCCCCACCCCCTTGGCCTGACTGGTGGGTTCGCCCGCAAATTCACGAAAACCCTCATCGCCTGCTGCCGCATCATCAGCCAACGTCCGAAACGGGGCTCTGTCGATGGCTGCAGCTTCCCCTGTTCCGGTCGGCGGCCCGGCCGGATTTCGCCGATGCTCCCCCGCCAGATAGTGCAGTCCACATGTCCGCCTTAAACCGCCGCTCAGAGGTCCGAAGAACCGAGGCCACTTCTTTCTCCCCTAAATTAGGTCCTTGTCTATGAACGACGCGTAGCATAAAGTCGAGACGCATCGAATGCTCCAGCGGAAACGCCGGAACTGCAGGGTTTTGAACGAAAACCATCCATGCCCATTCGGGATGCGTGCTTCATCCCCGGCCATGGTGCGGGCAAACAAGGCGGTTCCACGGGAGCATACTGGTGCATTTCGAAGACCAGGACGCCCGTGGTGACAGATGGACCCGAAACGCGACAACTGAGAGGTGGTTCCGTGACGCATAAGACCGGCCCGTGGCTGACGGGCATCGCTATATTGGTCGTCCTGGGTGGCGCTGGCGCCATGTACTGGATGAACCTGGACAAGATCGAGGAAGGGTTTGCCGAGGGCAATGGCCGCATTGAGGCTACGGAGATCGACGTGGCCACCAAGTGGGGTGGCCGGGTGGCCGAAATCCTGGTGGACGAGGGCGACTACCTGGAGGCGGGCGTCGTGGTGGCGCGCATGGACATGCAGGCCGAGATGGCCCAGGTGGCCGAGGCCAAGGCCAACAAGGCCAAGGCCGAGAGCGCCCTGGAAACGGCCAAGGCTCAAGTCTACCAGCGTCAGGCCGAGGTGGCCACGGCCAAGGCGGACCTCGCCCGGCAACAGAGCCAGTTGAACGTGACCAGCAAGAGCGATCAGCGCATCCAGACCCTGATCAAGAGTGGAGTGATCTCCCAGCAGGACGCGGACAACAGCCAGGGCGATCTGCAAACGGCCTACGCGGCCTACCAGGCGGCCCAGGCACAGATCAAGGCGGCCCAAGCCGCCGTCGAGGCGGCCAAAAGCCAGGTCGCCCAGGCCGAAGCGAACATCAACGCGGCCCAAGCCGTGGTGGACCGGCTGGAACAGACCCTTGATGACGCCGTGTTGCGCGCACCCAAGCCGGGCCGCGTCCAGTACCGCGTGGTCGAACCCGGCGAGGTGGTCGGGGCGGGAGGCAAAGTGGTCAGCCTGGTGGACCTGACCGATGTGTACATGACCTTTTTTCTGCCCGAGACCGAAGCCGGACGGACGGCCATGGGCGGCGAAGTGCGCGTCATCTTGGACGCCGCACCGCAGTATGTCATTCCCGCCAACATTTCCTTCGTGGCCAGCGTGGCCCAGTTTACACCCAAGGCCGTTGAGACCCGCGACGAGCGCCAAAAGCTCATGTTTCGCATTAAGGCCCGCATCAAGCCCGACCTGCTCAGGCGCTACGCCAAGTATGTCAAGACCGGGCTGCCCGGCATGGCCTACGTGCGCATCGACCAGGACAAGGCATGGCCCGATCGGCTGGCCGTAAACCTTCCGCAGGAGACCAAGTGACCCCGGACACGAGACGCGACCCGGTGGTCCGGTTAGCGGCCGTCAGCCACCGCTACGGCAAAACCCTGGCTGCCGACGACGTCTCCCTGGAACTACCCACCGGCAAAATGGTCGGCTTCATCGGCCCGGACGGGGTGGGCAAATCCACCTGGTTGGGGCTCATGGCCGGGGCGCGCAAGATTCAGTCAGGTGAGGTTACGGTCCTGGGCGGCGACATGCGGTCCAAGCGCCACCGCGAAACCCTGTTCCCGCGCATCGCCTACATGCCGCAGGGGTTGGGCAAGAACCTCTACCCAACCCTGTCCGTGCGGGAAAACATCGACTTTTTCGGCCGCCTTTTCGGCCAGTCGGCGCCAGAGCGCGACCGCCGCATCAGGGATCTGCTCAAAAGCACCGGCATGAGCGACTTTGCCGACCGGCCCGCCCAAAAGCTCTCCGGTGGCATGAAGCAGAAGCTCAGCCTGTGCTGCGCTCTGGTCCACGACCCCGACCTGCTCATCCTGGACGAGCCCACCACCGGCGTGGACCCGCTCTCGCGGCGGCAGTTCTGGGAACTCATCGAGCGCATCAGGGCCGGACGGCAGGGCATGAGCGTGCTTATCGCAACGGCGTACATGGAAGAGGCCGAACGGTTCGACTGGCTGGTGGCCGTGGACGATGGCAGGATGCTCGCCGAGGGAACGCCGGAGGACCTGCTTGCGAGCACCGGGGCCGAAAGCCTGGAAGGGGCCTTCATGGCCCTGCTGCCCGAGGAACGGCGGCGCGGCCACCACGAACTGCGCATTCCGCCGCTCAGCAAGGGCGAAACGGTCATTGAGGCCCACGGCCTGACCATGCGTTTCGGGAATTTCACCGCTGTGGACAACGTCAACCTTTCGGTGGACAGGGGCGAGATATTCGGCTTCATCGGCTCCAACGGATGCGGCAAATCCACGACCATGAAGATGCTCACCGGCCTGCTTGAACCGACCAGGGGCGAAGCCCTGCTCCTGGGCCGCAAGCTGGACGCCCGCAACATAGCCACGCGGCGGCGGGTGGGCTATATGTCCCAGGCCTTTTCCCTGTACGGCGAGTTGTCGGTGCGCCGCAACCTGGAACTCCACGCCAGGCTCTTCCACCTGCCGCCGGACGAGGCTGTCCGGCACATTGACAAACTGGAGAAGCGCTTCGACCTGTCGCGATTCAGCAACGACCGGCCCGAAAACCTGCCCCTGGGCATCCGGCAGCGGCTGCAACTTGCCGTGGCCGTGCTCCACCGGCCCGATGTGCTCATCCTGGACGAGCCCACCTCGGGCGTGGACCCCGTGGCCCGTGACCGCTTCTGGGAGCTGATCATCGACCTGTCTCGCAACGACGGGGTGACCATCTTCATCTCCACCCATTTCATGAACGAGGCCCTGCGTTGCGATCGAATCTCCCTGATGCACGCAGGCAGGATTCTGGCCACCGACTCCCCGCTCGTCCTGCAGGAGAAGCGAGGGACCAAAACCCTGGAAGAGACCTTCATCGCTTACCTTGAGGAGGCTGCGGGCGAAACCGGAGAATCCTGGCAGGAGGAAGGCTCGTTTGCGCCCGATGCGGACGGCAAGCGGGACGTGTCCACCTCCCGGTTCAGCCTGTCCCGGCTGCTCAGCTTCTCCATCCGCGAATCCATGGAGCTCAAACGCGACCCCATCCGGCTGGGCATGGCCCTGTTCGGCACGCTCATCCTCATGCTGGTCATGGGCTACGGCATCAACATGGACGTAGAGGACCTGTCCCTCGCCGTTCTGGATCAGGACCAAACCCTGGCCAGCCAAAATTACCTTCTGGAGTACGAGGGGTCGCGGTATTTCACACCCAAAGCGCCGGTGTCGGGCCCGGTCGAGATAGACAGGCGCATGGTCGCGGGTGAAGTGTCCGTGATCATCCAGATCCCGCCGGACTTCGGCCGCGACATGGACCGGGGTGCCGTGCCCGAGGTGGGGGCATGGATTGACGGGGCCATGCCCAGCCGGGCCGAGATCGCCCGGGGATATGTCCAGGGCGTGCACAGCGAGTATGTAAGCAAACTGGCCGCCCTGTCGGGAAAATCGGGCGGCTTGTACGACATGCAGACGCGCTACCGCTACAACCCCGAGATGAAAAGCATCATCGCCATGGTCCCCAAGGTCATCCCCCTGCTCCTGGTATTCATCCCGGCCATGCTCACGGCGCTGGGCGTGGTCCGCGAAAAGGAAATGGGCTCCATCCTCAACGTCTACACCACGCCGGTGACCAAGTTCGAGTTCCTGGTGGGCAAACAATTGCCCTACATCGCCCTCTCGCTGATCAACTTTGCCTTCATGTTCGTCCTGGCCGTGACCCTGTTCCGCGTACCCTTCACCGGCAGTCTGGCCACACTGACGGCGGGAGCAGTGGCCTATGTGGTAGCCACCACCGGCCTCGGCCTACTCGCCTCCACCATGACCTCCAGCCAGGTGGCGGCCATCGCGGGCACGGCCATATTCACCCTGATCCCGGCCATCCAGTTCTCCGGGCTCATCGACCCGGTCTCCACCCTGGAAGGGACGGGACGGTTGATCGGTTCCCTGTACCCGACCACATATTTCCTGCTGATCAGCAGCGGAACCTTTTCCAAGGGGCTGGGCCTGGCCGACTTGGCCGGTTTATTCTGGCCGCTGCTGGCCGCCATCCCGGTGACCACTACCCTGAGCGTACTTTTCCTCAGGAAACAGGGGAAGTAAGATGCTCAACGCGTTTTTCGGCAGCCTGTCCAACATCCTTGCCCTGGGGGTCAAGGAATTCCGCAGCCTGTTCCACGACAAAGCCATGCTCTTCCTGATCCTGTTCATGTTCACTGCTGCGGTATACGCCGACGCCAAGGCCAAGCCCGAGTCGCTCAACCGGGCCACCGTGGCCGTGGTGGACGAAGACCGGTCACAGCTCTCCGGCCGGATCATCTCGGCCCTGCATCCCCCCCAGTTCATGCCGCCGGAATACATCACCCTGGCCGAAATGGACAAAGGCATGGACTCCGGGCGTTACACCTTCGTCCTGGACATCCCGCCCGACTTCCAGCGGGACGTCATTGCCGGGCGCGTCCCGGACCTCCAGCTCAATGTAGACGCAACCAGGCTGTCCCAGGCCCAGACCGGCACCAACTACCTTCGAAACATCGTGGACGGGGAAATTCGGGCCCATGCCCAGCGTTACCAGGGTTCGGCCGCCACGCCCGTGGACCTGAACATCCGGGTCTTCTTCAATCCCAACGTCAGCCAGTTCTGGTTCGCGGCCATCAACTCCATCGTCAACAATATCACCCTGCTCGGCATCCTCCTGACCGGAGCGGCGCTCATCCGTGAAAACGAACACGGCACCATCGAGCACCTTCTCGTCATGCCCGTTACCCCCTTGGAGATCATGCTCTCCAAGGTCTGGTCCATGGGACTGGTAGTGCTGCTGGTCTCGGCATTCTCCCTGAAGGGCATGGTCCAGGGCGTACTCGGCGTATCCCTCAACGGCTCAACCCTGCTCTTCGCCTGCTGTACCATGATCTACCTGTTTGCGGCGACCTCCATCGGCATCTACATGGCCACCCTGGCCCGGACCATGCCCCAGTTTGGCCTACTGGCCATCCTTATCCTCCTGCCTCTGGAGATCCTGTCCGGCGGTACCACCCCGCGCGAAAGCATGCCCGAAACCATCCAATGGATCATGTCCCTGGCCCCGACCACCCACTACGTCTCCCTGGCCCAAGCCATCCTCTTTCGCGGCGCAGGCCTCTCGGTCATCTGGCCCTCATTCCTGAGTATGGCCGCCATCGGCGGCTTGTTTTTCTGGTTTGCCCACCGCCGACTGCGCCACATGATCAGTTCCCTGCACTGACCAAGAACAAGGGTCTTTCGAAGGTCAAAGGCAGCTCCGGCAAGGCTGGGGGAGCCCCCTATGCCATACCTTTAGCCAAGGTGAGATTCCACTCCTTGGCTAAAGGTATGGCAAAAACGGAAAAATAGTTATATAAAGAAATCTGAACAAAACAGTGTCTCAAAAGGATGCATCAGGATACCAACAACCAAAACACGACATGCGATACACAAACAAGCTCATACCGTCATTGGCCCTGCTGGCGATCATCATGCTGTCGGCCCTGCCCGCATGGGCGACCGATCAGGTCGGCTCCGTGCGAGTAGCCACCGGTGAATGCCTGATCATCCGGGAAAACAAAACCCTGAACGCCGAACAGGACCAGCCCATCATGCTCAAGGATGATCTGAAAACCGGTGCCGGTGCGCAGCTGAGCGTTCTCTTCAAGGATGAAACGACTCTCACCCTCGACGAATCCAGCCATGCTTCCATTGATACTTACGTCTTCGACGACTCCAACGCAGAACTGCTCTTCAAGTTTACTCAAGGCACATTCAGGGCGATCACTGGCGAAATCGTCAAGGCGAATCCAGAAGGTTTCAACATGCAGACTCCCCTGGCCACCATCGGCATACGGGGGTCCGACGTCTATTCCATAGTCCAGCCTGACGGCGAAGAAGCGGGCGCCCTGCATCTCGGGCCGAGCCATGCCCTGGAAATCAAGACAGCCAAACAGGTCCTGCGCATCACCCAAAGCGGGCTGAGGTCGAGAATCTCCGTGACCGGGATCATCTTCAAGCCCACGGCCATTCCACCGACCATGTTCAACAGCATCCTGAGATTGGGCTCCGCTCCCAAGGCCGCACCCAAGACCGAATCGGCCGCCCCCGCCGTGACGGGCAAATCCGCCAAGGAAACGCCCACCAAGACCCTGATGAAAACGCCGACAAAGGAATTGAAACAAACCACGACCACCACAACGCCGACGCTCAAAAACACAAAAACCACCACAACACCGGCATTAAAGACTGCCCCTACGACCACGCCAACGGTTAAAACAGCACCCACGGCAACACCAACAGTCAAGACGGCGCCCATGACCACTCCCACCGCCCCCGTGGTTGCCCCCCAGCCAACGGTCAAGCCGGTCATCATCACGCCGACACCCGTTGTCGAGCCCAAGCCCGTTATCAGACCACGGATTCGCCAGTAATCAACACCAAGTATCCAGAATTAGCGCACCAGCCAGACACCCCCTGAACGCGAATCGAAATAGAGCGGCTCAAAGGAATGGCGGTCATACTCAAAGAGACCGAGCAAGCGGAACAGCACGGACCCTATGACCGCCCTGTCCGTCACGGCCAGGAAGTCCGTGGTGCGTGAAAAGACCAGATACGGGTCCGGGAGCGCCGTGAAATCCAGCTGCCCCGGTTCCTTTCCGGTAGCATCCAGCACACTGCCGACACTGTCGTAGCCCTTGACCACCATGGCCTCGGGAACCACCACTGTCTGGGCATCGGCATCATAGGCAAAGCCTGTCTTGGGGAATATATCCAAGTGGTTGGCCACCGGCGGCACGGTCGTATCAAAGACATGTGCAAAGGAATAAAGATAGCCGACCGTGGTGTTCACCCGCGCCGGAAGCACCAACGCGACTGAAGCCTCTCCATCATCTTCTCCCAAGCCTTCGGTGAGCGAGGTCACATATTCGTCCCAACCCGCACCACGCATGCCCGTGTCGAGTCTCGGCCAGGCAAAGGCGTAATGCCTGATCCAGGCTGAAGCACGCGCCAGGTCTTCCTGCATCAATGGATATGCCGCCACGAAGCAGGTCGCCTCCGTCTGGGAACCGCCGTCGAAAAACGTCTTCATCCCGGTAAGATATTGCAGAAAATATCCGTAATCCCACCATGACCAAAGGACTGTTTCAGGCGGCAGGGTGCGTCTGACGGTGTCGGCAAGGACAAAATCACTCTTGCTGAAATAGGACTCGGGTTCATAGTGCACGGCGTTCCTTGCGGCGCATGTAAGCAGAAACGCCATTCCGGCGACGGTCATCACTGGGCGCGCCATGCTTTCACCGCCTGGAAAACGCGCGAAGAATCCGATCACCCAGGTCACGCAAAGCGCCACGCCGTAGGCAGCCAAAAGGGCGGCAACCGGCACGAACAAAGGAATGAACCGTTGTGAAATCATGCTCGCTGCACCAAAACATCCCATGGACATCAGAAACAACGCCTTCCAACGATACCGGAAGCAGTACCCCGCCGCCCCCAACACGACGGGAAGCAACAGCCAGGGACTGCCCAGGGTCTTTTGGCCCAAAATTCCCGGACTCACTCCGCCCAATTCGCGAATGGCGGTGCCGAGCAGGTCCTGCTCCGTACCGCCGAAGACCAGTCCCAGATGAGCCGAGACATAGGCCCCATATTCCGAAAACGGCCTGATCCCGGCCACAGCCAATCCGACAGCGCACACAAAGGCACCAACCAGCACCCCCTTGAGCAGCACATCGGTCCGGGCCCATGACGGATAGATCAGGTAGCAGAACAAAAAACCGCCGACTAAAAACGCCCCCGGTCGCCACCAAAACCACAAGATGGCCAAAAGCACGACATAGAGCAGCGCCCACACAGTACGTCTGCGCGTGCCGGAAGCAAACCTGAACAGGCAATACATGGACAGAGAGCACAGCCCCGGCACCAGACTGTCCGTGTCGAGAAAACCGACGTGCGTGCGTGCGATCCAGTACGGTGCCAGGAGCGCGAGAATCGGGGCTGCCGCCATCACGAACCGGGAACGGAACTCCATGGCCCACGGCAGCACGGCCAGCAGCATGGACAAGCTCAGGACCGGCCCGATGTAGGCTGCCATGAGATGCAGTGTACTCCTGTCGGTTCCGGCTACAGCCGCCAACAGGTAGGGCAACAGCATGGACTGCCGTTTGTCCGTGAAAATTCCGGCAACCCCCCGGCCCTCTGCAGCGATTGAAGTTGCCCGATCGAGATAGAAATAGCCGTCGTTGTTCCCCACGATCGGAACGTTGTCCCGGAGCAACCCCTGCCCGGCCATCAGGTTGCCGTGGTGCACGGCCAAAACCACGGTTATCATTACCGCGCAAAACACGACTCCGGCCAGCCAGGTTTTCGGCAAGGGTTGATGCCCAGAAGTCATCACTTGTCCGGCTCCTGGTCAGCAAAGACAGCGGCAACGGCCTCCCGCCAATCACCGTCATGTTCCACGCCTTTCACCGTGACGATGCGCACCGTATTGGTATCGGTCATGGCCCGCACATAGCTTTCAACCACCGCAGGCGGAACGACCTCGTCGTCAACACTGACAATATGGACCTGTCTGATACCCTGCACGCCACGTGCAACATTCACCGGATTCAGCGAATCGCGCAAGGGCGAGACGCCATGCATCTCCGTCCACAAGGTGTGGTCCAGGTTCCCGGCCACGGTCACGATCAAGTCCACGTCGTCCCGCCTGGCAGCCAGCAGCACGGCCACGGCCCCGCCGCCGGAATAGCCCACCAGCTCCAAACGCCGGGCGCCGATCCGACTTTTCGCGGCATCAAGGGCCAGGGAAAGATCCTGTATGACCGGTTCGGAAAAGCGGGCGGAAGTCCAGAACGGCGTGATGCAGTTCCTTGCCTGCTCCCCCTCGACGAACTGGCAGGGGCGGGCAAGATACATGACCGCAGTGCCGGTATCCGCCGCGGCCAGCCGAAAAGCCGCACCATCGTCGGGGGTTGGATCAGAGGAAGGACGGGAACGCGAAAGCCAGGCCTTGCCGTCGCCTTCAATATAGACGCGCAGGACATCGCCCTGCCCTCGCCAAAACCATTTCAGGTCAAAGTTTTCGCCCAAAAACGTCTCTTGTGTGAATCCGTGCTCCCCGGAAAAAGATTGGACCGGAAACTTGCGGGCGCATCCGGACACAATGATTCCAGCCGAGAGCAGGAAAAGCACCCCGACCGCGAACACGGACACGTCAAACCGATAAGGGACTGTCCGATTCCAGGAGATAGCATTGCCATTGATCATGATCTGCCCCACGCCGTTCACAGGGAAGCTTCGTCTTCAGTGGAGGATTCCCCGGTACGGATCGCCTTGATTTCACGAATATCCGCCTCATAGGCCGCCATCTTCTGCGCCAGTATCCGAATCCGGGACTCCTGGCGGGTCCATTCGATATCCATGGTCAAAATCTTCACGAAGATGAGACACAGGGCCAGGACGATAGGCAGGACAGGCGGATAGTGTACGCCCAGCTTCGTGCCGACCCAGTCGGCCATGGACGGGAAAAGGCCGATGGCCAGCATACCGGCAACCGTACACAACCACCAGAGGGTGTGGCGATTGCCCAGCCGCTGACGCCGAACAAGCAACAGGATGACAGCCACGAAAAAAAGTGAAATCACCGCAGCGGTCACATTATATGGAGTCATATTCCCTCCAATCCCCAGCCCGTCTGCCCGAAGCCGAGACCCAATCCGCCACTATTCCCATGCAGGTCCTGACCATATAATCCGCCACCGCCCACCAGGATCGGTACACCCTGGAAGACCCGTCCCTTCTGGGATGCATGACCACGGGCAATTCAGCGATTTTCATCTTCCGGCGACGCAGCAAAAGCAACACTTCCAAATCCTGATAATCATACATGGCCGCCTCCCTGGTCAAAACAGCCGTTACGGCGGATTTGTCATACAGCCGCAACCCGGATGTCATATCCCGGATTTTCAACCGGGTCAGGAGCGTAAACAGGCTCCAGACGCACCGCCTGGCCCTGCTCCCGCGCAGGGGACAACTGCCGACAACGACATTCGCATGGGAGGATTCAATACAGGCCACCAATGCAGGAATACTTTCCGGATCGTGTTGTCCGTCAGCGTCCATTGTCAGGAAATACTCGTACTTGCCCAGCTTCACGGCATAGAGGATACCGGTTTGTATGGCATTCCAGGCACCGGAAGTGAATGGCAGGGTCAAGACCTGCGCCCCGGCTTCCAAGGCTTTCTCCGATGTATTGTCAGCACTGTTGTCGTTAACGACATAGACGTCACATCCGTGACGCAAGGCACCGTCAACCACCGAACCAACGGTCACGGACTCATTGAGCGCAGGCAGTATCACTGCCACTTTTCCATAGTCGTACATGCTATGCCACTACCCCGAAAAACATTTGACTGACAACCTATTCGAACACCCGGTAAAAAAAAGGGGGTGGCCGCAAGCCACCCCCCTATTCCGTCTCAATCGCTGTCGATTAGTATTCGTAGCGGATGTTCACCTGACCGCGGTAGGCTTCAAACTTCTGCCTGCCGAGGCTGGCGCCGGTCTCGAAATTGACGATCCATTGGTCGGTGGCATACCAGTTCAGGCCCATCAATCCCTCGAATTCGTCGTAATCGGAGTCGACCGGCGTGGCCGAAGTGCTGGTGTCGTAGAAATACCTCAGGGCAGCGTAGGGCTCGATTCCACTCTCAAAGAAGTAGGATGCCTTGGCTTCGGCATTGAGCTGGCCCAGATAGCTGTCCGGGTTGGCGATGTTGGTGCCGCCGCGGGAATAGGAGGACAGGTCGCCGTGCACGTACATGTATCCGAGACGACCGCTCAGCATCCAATTGTCGATTGCATAGTATTGTGAAATGCCCAGGTTGGTCAGATACCGGCTGGAATCATATCTGCCGACGTTGGTCCCGTCGTCGTCCTTGTACCGGCTGTCGGTATAGGCAAAGGCCGCATCGAGGATGGTGTAATCAGTGAAGTTGTAGGCAAGATAGGGCATGACGGTCCATTCGTGGTCGGTCTTGAGCGTCCCGGTGTCCGCACCTCCATTCCAATCCTTCTTGTCCAGATCAAGGATGCCGTATCCGGCGGCAAGACCAACCAGGAGATCCGGCGTGGCCCTGTAGTCCAATCCGACCATGAGGTTGTAGGCTTCGGCATCGTACTTGGCTCCGGTGGAGGAACCTTCGAAATGCATGAGCGACCCCATGCCCCATATGCCAATGGAATTGCCGTCTTCTCCAGAGGAGAGACCCAGTTCATCGGCATTCATGGAAAAAGCGAAATTACCGTTTTTATCGATCTTCTTATTGGCTGTCTGTTGCAGGCCGCCGGGTCTGGGAGCTGCAATGGTAGCCACGCGCCCCTGAATCATGGTGGTCAAGGCCTGACTGCTCGTCCGTACGATATCGCTGGTCGCCTGTTCCTGCCCGTTCGTTTCGGCAAAGGCCGCAGAGGCAAAAAACAGTCCCAACAAAACAAAAGACAATACGGCCATCCGTTTCACGACGCACCTCTTCCAAAAAACATTAATAGAATCAACTACATAAACAATAGAATCTCTATATATAGTGTTAATAATCCATAACCACACACAATGTCAAACTTTATCATTTTTTATAGACTTTCTCTCAACAAGACCTTTGACGCTCACCACGCCCCGACAGTGGTGCGGGCTGTCCTTTCCCATGAGAACTCACGGGCCCGATTTCTGCCCCGCTCACGCATGAGTGTCCGTTGAGCAATCGAATCGCAGAGAGCGTCAAGCCTGCGGGCGAAAAGGTCCGCATCCCGCACATCCCTCACGGATTCGACCGCATCCCCGCCGATTTCCAGCAAAGCTTCGGCATCAGAGGTCAACACCGGGCATCCGCAGGCCATGGCCTCCAGAACGGGAAGCCCGAACCCCTCGTATTGACTGGGCATAACCAGCAATTCTGCCTTTCGATACAACTGGGCGAGCACCCGGTCAGTGACGTACCCCATATTGAAAACCCCTGGCGCATCCATCCTGCTCCAGCCGCTCCAACCGACCGTCACCAGCGGCAATGGATTCCGAGACTTTTCCAGCGCAGCCAAAGCCAGATCAAGTTTTTTTCTCGGATCACCGCTACCGACGAACAAAATGAATTTTTCCGGCATACCGGCACCGACAAGGACCTTTTGCGCCTCGGGGTCGTCCGCCTCGTTGAACAAGGTATTGTCAAACCCGAGCGGGGTGACAATGATGCGAGCAGGATCAATGGACAAATGCTCGACCATCTCCCGTTTGGTGAATTCGGACACGGCGCAGAACCCGTCGACCAAGTCCAGACGCTCCAGAAAGAACCGTTGAGCATAACAGACCCGTTCCCTGGGGTGCCATTCGGGAAAACGCAGTAGCGAAAGATCGTGCACGGTCAGCACGGTCCGAACTTTTTCGCTCGGTTTGAACGGAAAATACCCGGCCTCATGATACACGTCATACCCGGAACAAATGTGCCTGAAACATTTTTCTGTCCAGGCGTGACGAACCAGCCTGGCCCCGTACCCCACCGGATGGGGCATCCGCCACAACAATTGCCCGAGACGCTCCCGCCATCCCGCGCCCCGCACGGCAGGAGGCTCATCCACGACACGGTCCCCGACAAAATAGGAAAGCCTTACGGCTCCGCCGTATCCGGCCTCGACAGCACCGGCCAGCCCCCGCAGATAGCGGCCTATGCCGGTGCCCACGACCGTCATCGGCAATGCATTGATCAGAATATTCTTCATTTGTCGCCCATCATCCACCATCCGTGCACAGAGCGCAATCCCGGTCCGGGCTTGCCTGCCCTCACTGACTCGCGTAACCAGCAGAATTGAAATGCGCATCCTGCACATCAGCAAATACGCCCCCCCGGTCAGGGGCGGGGTCGAAACCTTTGTCAGGGACCTGGCTGCGGAACAGGTCCGGCAGGGCCATGACGTCAGCATCCTCTGTCATCAGGCCGAATCAGACGCCCCCATGCAAACCGATCTGGATCAAGGCGTCACCACCACCCGGCTCCCGATCCTGTTCACTGCGGCCTTTGCTCCCTTTTCACCTGTCCTTCCCCTGCACCTGCAAAAAATCATCAGGCGCACACGCCCCGAGATCATCCACCTCCACCTGCCCAATCCGATGGTCCTGTTCGGCGCGCTGCTCCCCGCGGACATCCCGCTGGTCATCCACTGGCATGCCGATGTCCAGGACAGCACCAACCGGAGCCTTCGCGCCCTCTATCCACTCTACCGTTATTTTGAGCAACGCTGTCTGGCCAAGGCCTGCCGGGTGATGGCCACGTCTCCTCCCTACCTGGAATCGAGTCTTTCCCTGGCCCGCTGGCAACGCAAATGCACTGTTGTCCCGCTAGGCCTCGATCTGAGCCGGTACACCCTGGTCCCGGACTGCCCTAAACCGGAGCGACCGTTAGTCCTCGGCGTAGGAAGATTCACCTTTTACAAAGGGTTCCAGCATCTTGTCCGTGCAGCATCCCGGGTTTCGGCGGCTGATTTTGTCATTGTCGGCGAAGGCCCCGAACGTTCGGGCATTCAGCGCGAAGTCGACCGACTCGGCCTGACCGACCGTGTACGCCTGCCCGGCGCAGTCCCGGATGAAACCCTGCACCGCCTCCTGCAACAGGCGACCCTGTTCTGCCTGCCGTCCGTGGACCGGGGCGAGGCCTTTGGCGTGAGCCTGCTGGAAGCCATGCGCTACGGCCTACCCCTGATCTCCACCGCCATTCCCGGTTCCGGGACCGGCTGGGTCAATGAAGACGGCGTGACAGGCAGGGTCGTGCCCCCGACAGACCCGGAATCACTGGCCCGAGCCATCCAGGAAATCACCTGCAGCCCGGGCATGGGGGCCCGATTCGGACAGGCGGCCCGCACCCGATTGGAAGCGGAGTTCACCATCGACCGAACAGCTCAAACCGTCAGCAAAATCTACGAAACAGCAGTTCTCAACCTTCGGCCCTGACCATATTCAGCGTTCCGAACATCTGGTCCAGCCTGACGTTCCATGCATTGTCCTTCAGGAACGCCGCACGTCTTTCCGGCGGCACCGCCCTGATCGCCTGTTCGCTCCCGACCACGGCCCCGGCGAATTCCTCGGGTGTCGTACCGAACAAAGCCCAGCCCTCCAGTCCCTTGCGCAACCCGCCGACGTCGGCACAGGCCACCCCCAACCCGGCAGCCACATACTCATAAAACTTGAGCGGCCGCCGGACGCAGGCCATGTGCGCGGCGTCGTCCCGATACGGCAGCAGACCGACATCATATCCGGCAAGCAACTCAGGGACTTCCGTATGGGAAACGGGTGGCAGGAACCGAAGGTTATCCCGATCCGACTCTCCTGCGAACCCCGCGCCGACACAATTAAATTCCCAATCGGGCAGCAATGCGGCGGCCTGCCGGAGGAGCTGCACGTCGAGCCATGCGGTCCGGTTGCCGAGATATACGGCCCTGGTGCCGGGTTTACGCCCCGTCCTGTCTGCCGGGCAACCGAACAGCTCGGCATCGAAGCCGTTGGGAATGCAATCCACAGGCGTATCCGGCGCAAGCCGCTGCGCATGGGCCGCCAAAGGCTCGGAAACCGCCCATACTCGGTCGTAAAATCCCTGGCCCAACCGATGCTCCAGATCACGAACCAGCGAGCCGGGCAAGTCGTCCATCCCACGGGGTGCGTCGTTCAAACGCAGGATGTGGCGCTGTGCCTGCACCAAAGGCATGTAGACCATGGTCGGCCCGACGTCATGCACACACAAATCGTATCGCCGGGAGGCGAACCAGCCAGACGCCGATCCGCTCACTGCGCCAAGCATGAAGGAGCCGGGCACGAAAAGCCGGTGCACGGGAAAGAGTGCAGGAAAGGCGAATTCGTACAGCCTTTTTTCAGGATGAAGCACGGGCGAACGTCCCATGCGCCCCCAGACCCGCCCCATGCGACGGCGGCGCTCCTTGCCGAACACATCAAAAGGCGAAGACGGCACGGACACGTAATCCACGGACACCCCCCTGCGGGCCAGCCCTTCGGCAATAAACTGGATACCTGTCTTGTAATGTGGCGTGGCAAAGGAATGTACGCCCAAAACAATGGCGTTGGAGATTCCGGTCATGGTGTGCGTCACGTCATCACCCCGCACCGCACGGTCACCCCAGGTCACCGGAGGAGTTGATACGTTCCAGCAGCTCCGGATGGCTCTTCAGCCAGCCTTCCGGACCGGTGCAGAAGTCGGAGTATGCGTCGAGCACCTGATCCGCTTTCCCGTCCATCAGGACCGTGCCCTGCTCAAGCCAGAGAGCACGCGAACACAGTCGCTTCACCTGCCCGACATTATGCGAAACCACCATGACCGCGCCGGACTCGGCCCGCAGTTCTTCCATACGCGCCTCGGCCCGCAACCGGAACGACTCGTCTCCAGTAGACAGGACTTCATCCAGGATAAGCGTATCCGGCCGTATGGCCGTTGACACGGCAAACCCGAGGCGACTGCGCATACCGCTGGAATAGGTGCCCAACGGTTCGTCCATGAAATCTCCGAGTTGGGCGAACGCCTCGATGGCGTCCATCTGTTCCAGAACCTCCCGCCTCGACAGGCCGAGAAGAATCCCGCTGACAAGAACGTTTTCCCTGCCGGTCAATTCCGGCCGGAACCCGACACCAAGGGCGAGGAGATGCACGGACCCGTTGCTTTGCACACGCCCACGGTCCGGTACGAGCACCCCGGCGCAGACTCTGGACAACGTGCTCTTGCCAGAGCCGTTACGACCGACCAGCCCGAGGGACTCGCCCTGGTACAGCGACAGATTGATGCCACGCAGGGCCCAGAAATTACGGGATTTCCGCAATTGCTTGTTGCGCCCGAAAGCAAAACGGCCACTGCGCCGAAAAAACAAGGCCACATCTTGCAGCCGCATCTGTTCTCCCTCGCGGAGTACGGCGGATTTCATCGGCATTTCAGGCATATTACAAATGTTTCATGACGTTTTGACGATTCATGCGCAACACAACCATGGCCAACTGGAGCGCGATCATTCCGGCGACCAGCCATAGGACAAAACTGCCGAGATCGAGCGGAGTCCGGTAGAGAATGACGTTGCGCAACTGGGTAATGGCCCACATCATCGGATTCAGGGCCAGGATATCCTTCATCAGTTCGGGGATTCTCCCGCTCTCGGCAATCCTCGACGCAGGATAGAGAATAGGGGTAATAAAAAATCCGGCCCGCAGACCGTAATCGATGAACTTGCTGGCATCGGGCAAAAAAACCACACAGATGGACATGATAGCGCCGAAGGCCATGGCGAAAAGCCCCATGACGAACAGAATCGGAAACAGATACAGAACGTTGACGGTCATCCCCTGGGCATTCCAGACCACGATGATTCCATACCCGATCAGGGCAAAAAACGTCTGGATCAAGAGCGGAACAACCGTGAACACCTCCAGCGGGACCTTGGTATGGGTCAACAACTGCTTGTTCCGGTGCAGGGTCGTGGCAGTCAACTGGATGGTCTTTGCAAAGTACTGCCAGGAAACGATGCCGGTCAGGGCAAAGAGATGATACCCATCCCCTCCCCTGTCGAAAACGATCTTCACCATGAAATAATAAATGCCCATCATGACCAGCGGGTCGAATATCCACCACAACCACCCCAACCGGGTGGTGGCCACGGTGGTCTTCAGGTTGACCCTGGCAAGGACGCCTGCGGCCTCCCTGTAGTCGAACAATGTCTTGGTCAGATGCAGCATGCCAACAGCCTATACTCCCTGCTGTTCTTATTCTCAATCGAACAACTGGAAACCCAGGTTGGTCGGCTTGAAAAGATACTTGAACGTAGTGCCATGCAACGATTCCTTCAGCAGCGGATATCCCTTGAACGAAAACTCGTTGAGACTCAGAGTCTCTACCTTGAAAAAGGCGTCCAGGGAATTGAGTTGCTCCCATGCTCCCTTGACGCTCACTATGGGGCCGTCCTCCACGGCATAATACTCGATCCTCCCTCCCATTGCCTTGAGTGCGGCAAAACCATACGTATCCAGCCCCCTCACTCTGGAGCTGTCGAAAAGATGCGCATCGAGCTTGTCCAGGCATCTTCTGGAATAGAATCGCCCTGCGCCCAAAGGCTGAAAGGCTGTTTCGTATTTGTACGCACACCGCAGGAGCATGGGATCGTACCGACCTGCTGCGCTGTAGACGATCCACTCGTTGGCGCAATACAAGTCGGGCGCGAATTCACTTAACAACGCCATATTCGAGGCATATTTTCCGAGAACATACTCAAGCAGCTTCCCTGACAGGATATCATCACTGCCGGTAATGGCATACAGCTTGGCGTCATAATAATGATAAGCATACTCCACGCAAGTCTGCCACTTCCGCCCGAGAGGAGCGTTATCGCAGACGAAACCGGCCACCTTGTTGGTTCTGGCAGCCACCATTTTAATGAACTGGACATCCTCCTCCGTGCTCCCGGCAAGCATCCAGCGAACACCCTGCCCGCTCCGACCTGCAAGGGATTCGTGGATAACCCGTTCAAGGATGTCATGACGCCCCTTGAAGGCACAACAGATGACCAACTCACATCGGGTACGGACCGGCTTGAGCAAAGCCTTGATTCGAACACGGTCGATACCGAACGGCACTTCCGGAGTAAACAGGGTGCCTTCGCATAGGACCATCGGTCCCGTGGGAGCAGCGAGAGCTCTTGCAACAGCATGATCGGGCCTGGGCACAGGCACCACTTCGGGAGACGGGACCGTCTCATGGAGCGAGTACGCTTCTGCGTCCGGCGGCGTATGGTAACAACAAGGTGACATATCGGGCGTCTGCCCCATGATCACGCTGTCGTAGAAATCCCGACACCAACGATACAGCGGACGATACCAACAAGCGGGAAGGAACCGCTCAAAAAGCCAGGCGCACTTTTTTAGGACAGAAAAGAACATTGGCGACTTCAGCATATCAACACCCGGTCGCACACATGACATGTCTGGAGAGAAGAGTCCGCGTCAACAAAGAGCCTGGGACATGGGGAATGGGGGAAAGCTGGTCATCAAAAAAGGAGTCCGCCGTCAGCAGCGAGTATGGACAATGGAAAACCAGATTAGGATTTTTGCGCATCAACTCGCAAACGGCATACGCATGCCCGAACCAAATGAGACAGGCATCATGCATTGAAATACCCCGCCGCATCAGCGATTGGAGCACCCCGAGGGAATCCCGACTCGTGACCACCACCCTGGCTTCGGGGTACCGTGCCAGATATACGTCGAAGGCAAACACGTTCTCAGGTGCTTTTTCAATGAACAGACATTCCGGCACACTCAACCTGTCCTGCGCAAAAGCAAATGAGTCCCGGTAGGCAGAAAGAATCTCGTCAACAGCCTTATGCTCCATCCCAGGGGCTTCTTGCAACTTCGCCCTGGTGTCCAACCTGAGAAGAGACAAACGCAAATCCTCGCACTTGTAATCAAGACCACTATAATCCAACAGGTACTGGCCGAGGGCAAACAACCAGGTCTCAGGCAGACAGGGATGACCCTTCTCCCTGCTCAGCAAATGCATGAGCAACGCCGACCCGCTCGACGAAAAACCTCCGATCAGTGCTACTTCATGCATCAGCCGACCTTATACATAATTGAGAGACTGTTTCCACTTTTCATACGAAAAACAACATAGCCCAAGGTATTTCCTGTCACGCGCATTTCCATCTTCACCCTTGCCTTGGACAGTAATGAACCCCGTTTCCATTCCAGCGGCCAGGGCCTTTGTGCCCAAGACCTCGATATCTCCAAGCAGATCACTGAAGATACTGAATCCGAGCTTGGGCCTGTTGAAAAAGGCCATGGGAAAGTATTGCGCCAGATACTCCTTCATGGGCGACTTGCGTCCGTACTTGGTTGTTATCAACCGCTCGGCAGGCCAGGACAGGACGCCCTCCACGATACGGTGATCCAGGAACGGCACACGGACCTCGACGCTGTTGGCCATGGAGGCGGCGTCAAGGGTGGGGTTCAGATCAAAAAGAACATAGGTCATCAGCTCCAGCCAGCGATGGTTGGCCGAAACGGAAAAATCCGGCAGGGAGAGCTTGTCCAGGATTTCATTGCCGATCTCCCGGAGCGTGGGGATATACCCCTGCAGTTCCTCAATACGGAAATGGTCACTGTTTCGAAAAAGATGCGCCAACTGCTGATTCAGGAACCTGTAGGTCCGCCGTTCATGAAAAGGCAGATAATCCGGTGTATATTCAGGTGACAGCGTCCGGTAATATCCGTGAAACAGCTCATCGGCCCCGTTGGCGCTGATGGCCATTTTATACCCTTTTGCATGAAGCTCCCTGGTCACGGAATTGGGAATGCCGCAACTCATCAGCGGTTCGCCGTGCAGACCGATGACCCGCTCGACATCGGTCTCGTAGTCGGCAAGATCCGGCGTGACGCAGACAAATTTCCGGCCAAAGACCTTTGCCGCGTTTTTCGCGTACCGGGTTTCCGGCGAAGTCAGATGAAAACAATCCAGGCTGTCCATGGCTGCCGCCAGAAAGGTGGAATCCACCCCGCCGCTCAGGAACAAGGCCGATTTCACGTCCGAAACCTGATACTCCCGGACCACGGAGACCATGTCGTCCATGGTAAAACCCGGCCGGTATCGAGGCTCCCAGTACTTGACCGTCTCGAAAGTGCCGTCCGGCAGGCAGCGCACATAATGGGCGGGGCTGACCCGCTCTATCCGGTCATAGACCGTGGTTCGGGTAAAGGGCGCGCCGAGGACGAAAAATGATGCCAGGGCGGGTTTGAAGACCTGCCAGTCAATGTCCGGCGTGGCCTTGACAATGGCCCCGGCACTCGAAGCGAAACAAAACGTGCCGTCATCCAGCAACGCCATAAGCAGCGGCTTTATACCCAGCCGATCCCGTGCGGCATACAACACCCGCTCCCGCTTATTGTAGGCGAGGAAGGCAAACATCCCGGCGCACTTTCCGAGGGCCGTGTCCATGCCCCACTCCTGCAGGGCCATGAGCAGCACCTCGGTGTCCGAGGTGGTCCTGAATTCGTACCGTCCGACAAGCTCTTCCTTGATGGCCCGGTAGTTGTAAATCTCGCCGTTGCAGGACAGAACCCAATCTTCAGATTCCATGGGCTGACCGGCGCGTTCGTTGACATCGATGATGGCAAGTCGGGTATGCGCCAGGCCGACCTCTCCCCTGACGGTCAGCCCCGAGCCGTCGGGACCGCGCAGGTGCATGTTTTCCATGAGCCGTTCAAGTATCGCCTCATGGTAGCCGGTCAGGCCCTCACCGCCCGGCCTGAAAAGACCGCCTATTCCGCACATGATTCTCTCACAACATACCCCATGGAAGCATGCCCCCCTGCTCCAGCATCCTTTCAACACACGTTCTCAACCGTTTCAAATATCCCGACATATCACATGAGACGAGCAACAGTCTGCCCGATGATACAGCTTTGGTCCAGCCAATGCCCGACAGGAGACTGCATCCAATACAATCCGACATTTTTCCACAACAACCCGAGTTATCTGACCTTCCGGATTATCCATATTTTTATCCCATACCCGATCACATGCCAACCTTGTCTTCCATGACATGTTTCATTATGGTTCAAGAGAATCAATTATGCCGAACAACCAAGGACGCCGAATGCCCGTTGCAGACCCCGCCGCACTCATCACGAACCTGACCAGCAAAGGTGGACTGGCCGAGCTGCTCGACACCCTCCCGCTGGGGGTGGCCATCATGGATAAAAAGGGCACCCTGCTCGCCGTGAACAAAAGGTATGAATCCCTGATCGGAGTTGAAAGAAACACTGTGCTCGGCATCCGGTGCCTGCACGCCCTGCGTTGCGAATTCTGCATGAAAGACTGCCCGATCATGACAGGATGGAAAGACAAACAGTCCCATACCGTGGAGACGAACATCGTCAACCGGGCCAGGGAAAAAGTGCCCGTTCATCTCACGTTGGCCCCCCTTCTCGGTGACAAGGGGACTATTCGAGCCATTGTGGAAACAGTGAGCTCCGGCAGCGACCACGTTCTTGATGAAATAGGCAGCGGTGCCAGCGGGCTGGGAGAACTGGTGGGCCGAAGCCCCCAGGTGCGCAAGATTTTCGCCATGACGCCCTCCATTGCCCAGACCGATTCACCGGTACTCATCACCGGCGAAACCGGCACAGGCAAGGACATGCTGGCCGAGGAAATCCATAACGAGTCCGATCGGGACGGCCCCTTCGTAAAAGTCAACTGCGGAGCCCTGCCCGAGCCGTTGCTGGAATCCGAACTCTTCGGTCATGCCAAGCATGCCCTGCCCGGTGCAGACCACGCCAAACCGGGCCGGTTGCGCATGGCCCACGGCGGAACCCTCTTTTTCACGGAAATCGGCGAATTGCCGCTTGCCCTCCAGACCAAGCTCCTCGCATACATGGACGACCACACCGTCCGCCCCATGGGGTCGACCAAAGTCATCCACACAGACGTTCGCATCATGGCCGCCAGTCATTACGATCTGGAAGAAAGAGTTCGTCGGAAACGATTCCGCCAAGACCTTCTCTACCGGCTCAACGTCATCCGGCTGAACCTGCCGCCCTTGCGGGAACGGGGCGAAGACCTGCTTCTGCTCCAGGATCACTTCCTGAAGATGTTCCAGGCCCGATACGGGAAAAAAGTGGATCGGTTCTCCACGAACGTGGACACGCTGCTCAAGTCCTACGCCTTTCCCGGAAACGTTCGCGAACTCAGGAACCTGATAGAATACGCCGTCAATTTCTGCGACAGCAACGTCATCCGAATGCGCCACCTTCCGGGCTACATGCTGCACGGCCCGGACCTGCCGGAAAAGCTCGCCGTGCCCGCGACCCTGAATCCGCACACCCCAGGCGAGGTTCGCTCCGTCCCCCCTGAACGATGGGAAGACGTGCAGCGCAAGATGATCCTCGACGCACTGGTCAAGGCCAACGGCAGGAAAACGCAGGCCGCCGCGCTCCTGGGCTGGGGCCGCTCGACCCTGTGGCGCAAGATGAAACACTTCGGCATCGAATAGGCAACACCATGGAAAAAATACTTATCCCGCTCCTTGGCAAGGAATTGGCCCCCCGCTTCGACCTGGCACCAGAGGTGCTCATCGTCTCTGTCACCAGGGAAACCAGTGTCATGGGCAAGATCAGCGAACGAACCGTCAAACTCGATGAACCGTCATCCGAAACCATGTACAAACTGATCATATCGGAAACCATCCAAACCATCCTCTGCGCCGGCATCGAAAAAGAAGTCTACGAATTCCTGAAACGCAAAGGAATCACTGTGATAGACAACATCTGCGGAGCGGTTGACCCGGTGCTGGAAGCCTACCTCGTCCACAGGCTCACCCCAGGACACAACTACTTTTAGCCCGACGAAAACGTACCATAATGTTTCACTTCGAAACACTCTTGCTGGCAATAATGGTTTCATAATGTTTCAGATTGTTCTTGATCCATATTTCACATAGAACTCTTGACGCAAACTTTGTATTGCTATCTATAGAAATGCGAACCCACTGCACGCCATGGTCGGAACATTTGTCCGACCTGAGGAATTGGGGCTAGGTTTCCAGGCAGGCAACGGTTCACGGCAGCGTTTACGACTACCATGACGTCCTGCTCCCTCTGCTGAGCAGACGTCGCCACCATGAGTAAACAGTTTTTTCTCGGGAGGAGGAACTAGATGAAAGTCAAAGACCTGATGACCCCGGTAGGCGACTACCTGACACTCGGAGCCGATGCAACGCTCGGCGAAGCGGTTGTCGCCTTGAAAGAAGGTAAACACCGGGACATCTTCATTCTGGATGGAAGCGGAGACTTTATCGGCGTACTGACCATGACCGACATTCTCACTGCTCTGGAACCCAACTACAAAAAACTCAGCAAAAAAGATCTGGACACCGACATCCTGTCCAATCGCGTTGTTGCCGAGCAATTCAAGGAATTCAACCTGTGGGCCGACACCCTGTCCAACATCTGTGCCAGAGGCGTTGAAATAAAAGTCGCCGATGCCATGCACGTTCCCGAGGCAAGTCATTACATAGATGAAAATAATGACCTTGAACATGGTCTGCATATGTATATGGTAGGAACGCCCCAGCCTCTTATCGTTCGGGACAAGGGTACAATAACCGGAGTTCTCAGGTTGTCGGACATTTTCAACGAGCTCACCAACCAGATGCGCGCCTGCGCCTTGGGCAAATAGCCCCTGTCGTACAAGGATAATATAATGGAGACTGCACACATCGCAAAACCCGCATTCGACTGGAAACGTTTAATATTTCTTCTCACCGGCATAACGTTGTTCGCCATAGTCTACTCCAGTCCGGCCTGGCCGGACGCGGTCGACCCCATGGGAGAACATTTCCCTCTGTCGCCGGAAGCCAAGGGCGCCATCGCCGTGTTCCTGCTGGCAGGCACATGGTGGGTCTTCGAGGTCGTGCCCATCGGCGTCACCTCGCTCATGATCGGCATCCTGCAGGTCATGTTCCTGATCCGCCCGGCCAAGGTAGCCTTCAAGGACTTCATGGACCCATCCGTCCTGTTCATCTTCGCCTCCATCATGATCGGCCTGGTTTTCACAAAAACCGGCCTGACCAAACGGTTGGCCTACAAGATGCTCGACATCGTGGGTGAACGCACTTCGATGATCTATCTCGGCGTGTTCGTGGTCACCGCCGCCCTGACGCACATCATGGCGCATACGGCGGTCGCAGCCACCATCTACCCGCTGCTGCTCGCCATCTATGCCTTGTACGGCGAAGGGGACAGACCTACCAAATTCGGCAAGGGGCTGTTCATCGGCATGGCCTATGTGGCCGGAGCCGGTTCCATCGTCACCCTGCTCGGCGCAGCACGCGGTGCTGTCGCCATCGGTTTCTACAAGGAAATCGTCAACGTGGACATCGGCTTCTTCGAACTGACCTACTACATGGCCCCCATCGGCTGGGCCATGACCTTCCTGCTCTGGGGCTTCTTCATGGTCGTATGCAAACCTGAAAAGGACCGCATTCCCGGCCTGCGCGAAAAAGCCCGCGAACTCAACGCCAAAATGGGCAGCCTGACCCGTGACGAAATCATGGCCGCCATCATCGTTGCCGTCGTCATCATCATCATGTCCCTGCGCGCCTTCGTGCCGGCCCTCAAGGCAGTAGACAAGACCGCCATCATCCTGTGCTCCTCGGTACTCTTCTTCATCTTCAAGATACTTGATCTCAAGGACCTGGAAGACATCCCGTGGAACATCATCCTGCTCTTTGCCGGAGCCATGTCCATCGGCTTCTGTCTCTGGGAGACCGGTGCCGCAAAATGGATGGCGGTCAACTGGCTGGTCATGTTCCAGAACGCACACTGGTTCGTCTTTGTCATGTCCATCGCCTTCTTCGTCATGATCATGACCAACTTCATAATGAACGTGGCGGCCATAGCCATCTCATTGCCCGTGGCCCTGGTCATCGCGCCCTACCTCGGCGTGGCACCGGAAGTCATCCTTTACGCTTCCCTGGTCATGGCCGGTATGCCCTTCCTGCTGCTGGTAGGTGCGGCGCCCAATGCCATTGCCTACGATTCCGGACAGTTCACCACCGGCGAGTTCTTCGGATGGGGCATTCCTGCATCCCTGCTGCTGATGGTTGTGGTGGGCATCGCCGTCCTCGTCATCTGGCCGCTGATGGGCATGCCCATCACCCTCCCGACTGGAGGCTAGACGCATCGGACCGAGTAAAGTACATATATAATCGGCTGCCGTGTACCATGCACGGCAGCCGTTCCAAATCACAACCCTAAACCTAAAGTGAAAATATGGAAAAACTTGAAGCTCTCTTTGATCACATCACGTCCCGGGTAAACGTCAACTTGAAACCAATGGGCATTGACGTCCGCCCCATTTTGCAAAACGCCATCCCAAGAGAGCGCCATCTGCTCTATTACGCGTTCTACGCATTGACCGAAGACCATCCCATCAGCTTCAAATTCAGCAATTCCAACCTCGCAGGAACCTATTTTCTCGGCAAAACACAGGTTGACCGCTCCGTAGTGTACAAATCAAACGTGCGCGGTGACGAACTCAAGCGCAAGGGCGACATGGTGGAATTCAACGGCGTCAAAACCAAACTATTCTACGATGAAGTCATCCGCATCATCAACTGCTTCCTGGTCAAGACCCTGGTGCACAACAACTCCAAAAACCCGGAAACACCCGAGGTTTTCCGCATCCTGAACACCGTTGCCATGCACTACTCCAACATCCACGGCACCACTACCGAAGGTGTCTATCTCGGCGCGTTCGCCACAGCCGACCTGTCCGTCATGCACAACTGCGTGCTCGGCGATTTCTCCTACGTCCAGGCCGGGGATCTCTCCCGCGTGACCATTGAGCCAGGCCGCGTCTGGATTAAATCCGGTGACCTGTTCGAGTTCAACTACGTTTTCCCCGAAGGCGTGATCGAACAATATGTCAAGCTCGATGAAAACGGCCAACTGACCGGAAAATTCATCGAATACGTAGACGAGTTCAAAGAAGACTTCGTACCGATCTACTCAACGGTATGCGCCCCTGAAGTGGACATGCATATTCCTGAATCCACCTATGTTTCACCATACGCCGTTATAAAGGGCGACTGCGAGATCGGCGAAAACGGACTCATCGTGCAGCGCGCCCACGTGGAAAATTCATACATAGGCAAAGGCTCCAACGCCCAGGAAAACTGCTACATCAAAAACTCCATTTACGAAGGCAACAACGTTACCGCCCATGGCGGCAAGGTCATCTGGACCAAGAACGGCAAGAATGTCTTCGTGGGGTTCAACTCCTTTGTCCACGGCACCGAAGAGTACCCCATCACCATCGGGCGCGACTCCATCATCATGCCGCACACCATCATCGATGCCGAGGAAGAGATCACGATTCCCGACAATTCGGCAGTATGGGGCTATGTCACCAGACAGGCCGACCTCGCCACCCAATGCGTGAATCTGGACGATCTCGCCAAGGCCACCGACATGTCCTTGGGCAACGCCACTTTCAAGGGAGACGGTCAGGCGTTCGTTGATGCATTCAGACACCGTATCAACCATATCCGTGAAGAAAACGGTGCGGATTTCGACGGGAGCGAGAATACTCGCGGACATGCCCAGAAGACGCAAGCCGCATGTTTCAACATCCTTCAACCCTTCCAGACAGGACCGGATGCAGGCATGTATCCGACCATGATTATTGGCGATTAAGCAACGAAGTAGCCCATCACGACCAATACACTGATTTGAGGAGACACAGACTATGGCTCAAACACTGATACAAGCCTTCGGCAAGAATTTTCTCGGTAAAGCACCCAACTGGTACAAAGTTGCCATTCTGGCCTTCCTTGTACTTAACCCCATACTCATGCTCGTTGCCGGTCCGTTCGTAGCAGGCTGGGTACTGATCCTCGAATTCATCTTTACACTGGCAATGGCCCTCAAATGCTATCCGCTGCCTGCAGGCGGTTTGCTGGCCATTGAAGCCGTCATCCTGGGGATGACCTCGCCCGCCACGGTCTATCATGAAGCGCTCAACAACTTCCCCGTCATCCTGCTGTTGATCTTCATGGTCGCGGGTATTTACTTCATGAAAGACTTCCTGCAATTCACCTTCACCCGCATCCTGACAAAGATCAGCTCCAAGGTCATCATATCCTTGCTGTTCTGTTTTGCCGGTGCGTTCCTGTCCGCTTTCCTGGACGCCCTGACCGTCACCGCAGTCATCATCGCCGTGGCCTATGGATTCTACAATGTGTATCACCGCTTTGCCTCGGATCAACCCATGGGCACCGCGCACGACCTCAGCTCCGACGATGCGGTCAAAGAACAGAGCCGGACTGACCTCCTGGAATTCCGCGCCTTCCTGCGCAACCTGATGATGCACGGTGCCGTAGGAACGGCACTCGGCGGCGTCTGCACCCTGGTGGGCGAACCCCAGAACCTGCTCATCGCCGAAGAAATGGGCTGGCACTTCGTTCCCTTCTTCATGCAGGTTGCCCCGGTTTCCATGCCCGTGCTGGTTGTCGGTCTGCTGACCTGTGTTGTTGTCGAAAAATTCAGCCTCTTCGGATACGGCGCACAGATGCCGGGCAACATCCGCTCGCACCTGCTGGAAACCGCCATCGAGATGGAAGAAAAACGTGGAATGGCCGGCAAGGCCAAACTCATCATCCAGGCACTGGTCGGCATCTGGCTGATCCTGGCTCTGGGATTCCATCTGGCAGAGGTCGGCATCATCGGTCTGTCGGTCATCATCCTGCTCACCGCCTTCAACGGCTTCACCGACGAGCACCAATTCGGCCCGGCCTTTGAAGAGGCCCTGCCTTTCACCGCCCTGCTGGTCGTCTTCTTTGCCATTGTCGGTGTCATCCATGACCAGCATCTGTTCGCCCCGGTCATGCACTTCGTGCTCGCCCTGGAAGGCCAACTCCAGCTCGCTGCGTACTACTCGGCCAACGGCCTGCTCTCCATGATCTCGGACAACGTGTTCGTTGCGACCGTGTACATCTCGGAAACCAAGATGCACTTCGAAACCCTCCTGGGCACCATTCCCGGCGTCACCGATGGCATCGCTCTCATGGAGAGACTGACCGACCCCCTCCTTGTCCGCGCCGAGACCATCGCAACCCTGCCTGCTGCCGCACAGGAACCGGTCACCAAGGCCATGATCCACTTCGACAAACTGGCGGTCGCCATCAACACCGGCACCAACATCCCGTCCGTGGCAACGCCCAACGGACAGGCCGCCTTCCTGTTCCTGCTGACCTCGGCACTGGCACCGGTCATCAGGCTCTCCTACGGTCGCATGGTCGTACTGGCTCTGCCCTACACCATCACCATGTCAATCACAGGCCTGGCAGCCACCTACTACTTCCTGTAGAAGCTGCGCACGAAATACCAAAGGCCCTGCGCATATGCGCAGGGCCTTTTCATTTGTACGACAGAAAGAGTATCCGGGTAAAAAACAAACGGCGTACCCTGAATTATTCAGGGTACGCCGACCTGTCTGTTTTTTCAGACGCGTTGGTTCAACGAAAGACCGAACATCCCGCTCAGGATATCCTTGCCCCGAAGAACGATACTTACGCGTCCAGCTTGGGCGAATCCGTCAAATGTTCCCTACACAACCAGACAATGGACTGGCGCTTGGTGTCGAAGTGCGGGCTGACCCCGTGCACAGTACCGCAGACCGCACACATGTGTTCGTTCTCGCATTGCGGGTAACACTCGATGGAATTGAGCATCTGGTTGAAACGCCGGATAATCGGAAACATGGGATGGGCCGCATGACGCCGCCTATCCTTGCTGTTCAACTTGCCATTGTCGTTCACCTTGACCGTGATCATCCGGGAACGGTTGATAAACCCTTCCTTCTTGTTCATCACGACCTTGATAGGCTCTTCCCAACGGCAGATAATCCGCTTTCGCTCCTGATCAAAACGCATAGACATGGTATTCTCCTTGACGATATCCTTCTCGGCGCTGCTTTCCTTCTCCCGCCCGCGCTCGTTTCGAATCGCACCCCCAAGTGTAACCTCCCCAAAACATATTCGATCGATCCATTTTAGATCACGTAATCAACAGCCTTCCGGCTGGCAGCCACCTTCTTCACGAAGCTGACACAGGCCTGGTGTTCGGGATGCCCCTGATACTGATTCAAAGCGTCCACGTCATCATGCTCGGAACAAAGCACTACATGGCATTCAGGATCAGCCTCCACGATATCAACGCTGACCTCGATATGTCTGAGCCCCTGAATACGCCCCGCAAGAGCTTCCAGGATTTCTTTCATCCGGGCACCGTTTTCCGCTGCCGTTTTGCCTTCCGCTTCCTCTTTCAACGTCCACATGACTATATGTCTGACCACCGGACAAACTCCTAATAAAAAAATCAATTAATTTAGCACTATCGGCAAGTGATATTTAATTAACACTTACCTGCATACACCATAATAATCACAAGTTACCATTTTGTCACCCTTGTTACGGAAATATATCATTTCCTCAACACTCCGATCACGCGATGATGGTGCAGCCCATGAAGGCAAGGCCTTGACTTCTGCACATAAAGGCCCAACCTTTGCATTAGCAACACGAGTCAAAATCACCATTGCACAATGGATGCCAAAACCGAGGAACTATGCGCAAACAGATCTGGATACTGCTCCTGCTCACCTGCTTCTGCCTATTGCCTGCACAGGCCGGAGCGGAAAAACCCAAAAAAACCGTCTTCTACCTGAATTCGTATCACCACGGCTACCGGTGGTCAGATGCCATTTTGGAAGGTGTGCGTTCGGTTCTGGACCAGAGCCAGTACAAAATTGATCTGCAAATCGAGTACATGGACGCCAAGCGGTACAATTATGAAGACGTCACAGGCATGCTTCTCCGATTGTACAAGGAGAAATACAAGCACGAACATTTCGACATCATCATTGTTTCCGACAACGACGCCTTTACCTTCGTCAGCCAATACAGGGATATACTGTTCCCCGGAGTGCCCCTGGTCTTCTGCGGCGTGAACGATCTCGAACCCCATGATTTGGATCAGGGCAACCTGACCGGCGTGGTGGAGCGGTTCGACCTTGCCAGCACCTTGGACGTGGCTCTGCGCCTGCACTCGGACAAGCAGCGCATGGTGGTGGTGAGCGACTCGTCCACTGCGGGCACAGCCATCACGCAACAGATCAGGGACCAGGTTGCATCATACCAAAAACCTTTGCAGGTGGAATACTGGATCGATTTCTCCCTGCGCTCGGTCCTTGAGAAAGTGGAGTCCCTGCCCGAAGACACGTTTCTGTTCTTCATCCCTTATTATCAAATCATCAACGGCCGCTTCCTGACAGCGGAAGAGGTCATGCAGACCATTTACAACCGCTCCAGCGTACCGATTTACACTGCCTGGGGATTCCTGATCACCCACGGCGCAGTGGGTGGCAAGGTTCTGTCAGGGAACCTGCATGGACAGCAGACCGCCAACATGGCCCTTGAGATACTGGGCGGAAAAAGCGTGGACGACATACCGGTCTATCGGGAGTACACAGGAGAATACGTCTTTGATTACAACGTGATGCAAAGACTCAAGCTGACTATCGACTCGCTGCCGGAGGGAAGCCGCATCCTCAACGCGCCCAAGGCCTTCTATGAGCTTCCCAAGGAACTGTTCTGGACGATCATGGTCAGCTTCGCCCTGCTGCTGCTCGTTCTTGTTTTCCTGCTCCTGGCCATGATCGAACGAAGGAAGGTGGAACGCAAGATCAAGGATCAGCTGGCATTCCAACAAACCCTCATGGATACCGTTCCCCAACTCGTTTCCTGGAAAGACACCAACGGCCAATATCTTGGAACCAACCGCGCTTTTACCGAATTTTTCGGACTCCGGGAATGGGCCGATCCACTGAGCAGGTCCACCAGCGAAGTCATCCGCGATCCCGAGTACTCGGCCTGGGCCAAGAGTGCCGACAAGGACGTGCTCAACAGGCAAAAGGCTTTTCGCAAGGTCCGGCGCAAATTGATAGATGCCAACGGGAACCCGGCCTGGGTCGAAGTCAACAAAGTACCCATCAACGACCGATCCGGCCAGATCGTGGGCGTGCTCAGCACGGCTGAAAACATCACCAAGGAACGCAACCTGGAAAAGCAGCTTTTGCAATCCCAAAAGATGGAGGCCATCGGCACCTTGGCTGGAGGTATTGCCCATGATTTCAACAACATCCTTACCTCCATCATCAACTCAACAGAATTGGCCGTCAGCGATCTGGACCCGGATTCGATGACCTCCAAGGATTTGCAAAGGGTGCTCAAGGCGGCCCGACGGGGCGGACGCGTGGTCAAACAGATTCTCGCCTTCAGCCGTCCCTCCACCGAAGGATTCCGCGCCACCGATGTGGGCGGGGTCATCACCGAAGCCCTGGGATTTCTGGAATCCTCCATGCCCAGAAATATCGAAATACGCTCCCATATAGCACCTGACTTGGCCTGCGTTCATGCGGACCCGACCCAGATTCACCAAGTAGCCATGAACCTGTTCACAAACGCCTTTCACGCCCTGCGCGGCATCGGCGGCGTCATCGGGGTACGCTTGGAACAGGCCCTCTTGGGCAAGGACGACGCCGACCTGTTCGGGCTGGTACCTGGCGAATACGTCAGGCTGGAAGTCGCTGACAACGGACCGGGCATACCTCCTGAAATCATAGATAAAATATTCGAACCATTCTTCTCCACCAAAGACAAGACCGAGGGAACGGGACTGGGCCTGGCCGTGGTTCACGGCATCGTCAGGAGCCACAAGGGTGGCCTGAAGGTCACTCAGCGTGAAGGCGGCGGTACTTCCTTTACCATCTACCTGCCCAAGGGAAGCGAGGATTTGAACGACCATGCCACGGACATCAATCGTAACCAGTTGCTGGACGTTCGCATCCTGTTCGTGGAAGATGACCAGGATCAGCTCGCCACCACGCCGCGCCTGCTCGAGGCCATGGGATGCAGGGTCACGCCCCTGGAACGGCCCGAGGATGCACTCAACCGACTGATGGAAACACCCGATACCTTCGATCTGGTCATCACGGATTACGACATGCCCGGCATGAGCGGGACTCAACTGGCGCAACGACTGTTCACCTTGAAACCGTCCCTGCCCGTCATCCTGATTTCCGGACGAGAAGACGCGACCACCGCAGCCGCGGGCTTGCCGAACATCCGGCAGGTGGTTATCAAGCCCTACGACAAGGACGATCTTTCCCAAGCCATTTACAGTGTGCTGATCGAAAAGCGAGAAGGGGAATAGCGTGGCCAACATACTCATTATTGATGATGACCTGGACGTCTGCGAAACCATGGAAAGCCTGATAACACGGCTTACCCACCGTTGTGCCGCAGCCCGCACACTGGACGAAGGATTGCGCATGGTTCGCAGTGTGGAATTCGATGTCGTCTTCCTCGACGTCCGGCTCCCCGACGGCAACGGCCTGGACATCCTGCCCGATATCATGGCCCTGCCCGAACCGCCTGAGGTGATCATTCTCACAGGAAAAGGCGATCCCGACGGTGCTGAATTGGCCATCAAGGGCGGCGTCTGGGACTACCTGCTCAAGCCATCCAGTGTTCGAGAGATTTCGCTTACCCTGGGACGCGCCTTGAAATATCACGACGAGAAGCGGGGCCGGGATGCGTCCCAGAACCTCAACCTGACCGGCGTTGTGGGCGACAGCCCGAACATCAAGGTCAGTTACAACCTCTTGTCCCAAGCGGCCCGCTCGAATTCCAATGTGCTCATCACCGGCCAGACCGGCACGGGCAAGGAGTTGTTTGCGTCGACCATCCATGCAAATTCAAAAAGGAAATCCGAAAACTTCATCGTAGTCGACTGCGCCGGACTGACTGAATCCCTGCTGGAATCCACCCTCTACGGCCACCGCAAGGGCGCGTTCACGGGCGCACAGGCCGACCGCATCGGCCTGATCAAGCTGGCAGACGGCGGCACCCTGTTCCTCGACGAAGTAGGGGAAATGCCCCTCTCCATGCAAAAGGCGTTTCTGCGCGTCCTGCAGGAACGGACCTTCCGTCCAGTGGGCGACACTCGTGAACAAACCAGTGATTTCAGACTGATAGCAGCAACCAATCGAGACCTGAGCGAAATGGTGGAACAGAGTGAATTCCGCTCCGACCTGTTCTATCGCCTCAAGACCATGCACATCCACCTGCCTCCCCTGTCACAGCGCACAGACGACATTAGGCCGCTATGCATCTTCCGGGTGCGCCAGCTTTGCCAGCAATACGGGATGCCGCCCAAGACGCTTGGCTCGGACTTTTTCCCGGTGCTGGAAACCTATGACTGGCCAGGCAACGTCCGGGAACTGTTCAACATGCTTGAACGGGCCGTGGTCACTGCCGGTGAAGAAAAAACCCTCTACGCCATGCACCTGCCCCGAGATCTCAGAATCCAGGTGGCCAAGACCCAGATAAAACGCATGACCGGTGACGCCACGGCGCCCGGCCCGAGCGACCCCATGGACACCGAACCGGTCCGCAAACTCGGACAGGACATATTCGAGGACATATTCGACCAGGAACTGCCCACCCTGCGGGACTTCAAGGGAATGGCGGAAAAGGTCTATCTCGGAGAACTCATTCGCCAATGCAACGGCGACCTTGCTAAAATTCTCAAGGCATCCAAGCTGTCCCGTTCCCACTTTTACAGCCTGCTCAAGAAGTACGGCCTATCCCTGTAAGGAAGGACAGATGGCCGATTTCCAATCCTACTGCGAGTTGTGCTGGACTCTGGACGAAAACGACGTAGACCGCGTCTATCACGACACGCAATACGGTTTTCCCATCGATGACGACAACGAACTCTTCGGTCGACTGATCATGGAAATCAATCAGGCCGGCCTGAGCTGGCGGACCATACTCAACAAACAGTCGAACTTCCGTGGGGCCTACGACCAGTTCGATATCGCCACCATAGCCGGATACGGAAAAGAGGACAGGACACGCTTACTCAGCGATTCCGGTATCATCCGTAACAAATTGAAGGTCGGAGCCGCTATTCACAACGCACAGATCATCCTGAACCTGCAAGAGGAATACGGCTCTTTCAAGAACTGGCTGGACAGCCATCACCCCCTGAGCAAGGAGGAATGGACCAAGCTGTTCAAGAAACACTTCAAATTCGTCGGCGGAGAAATAGTCAATGAATTCCTGATGAGTTCCGGCTACCTGAAAGGGGCACACATCGACTCCTGCCCCGTTGCCGAAAAGATCCTGAAGACCGACCCGGCGTGGAAGACGTCCAGAAGCGGATAAGCCACCCAACAGTCGATTCCACTTCCTCCTGAAAAACGACGAGTCTGAAATATTGGACTCGTCTTTTTTATCGCCGAAAACACGCCTTGCCCCGCAACCGCCCATAAATCGGGGCTTTTCCCCTCAATCCACCACAAGACCCAGTCCTTTTTTTCGGACAGCCCCTCTGCCGGGGCCCGGCTCTTAAAACATAGTTACGCCGTAACCACCTGTCGTCACGGAGAAATCACATCTGAAACAGCATTGGCACAATTGTTGAGTATGGAGAGTCTGTCATCAAGTAACCGGGTCCGCCCGAGCGGACGTCAAACAATTCAGACGACTCACCAAGAGGAGAAGAACCGAATGTCCAAGATGAAAACGATGGATGGTAACACCGCCGCCGCCTGGGTGGCCTATGCCATGAGTGAAACCGCCGCCATCTACCCCATCACGCCGTCGTCCACCATGGGCGAGATAGCTGATGAATGGGCCGCACAGGGCCGCAAGAATATTTTCGGGCAGACCGTGGAAGTCCGCCAACTGCAATCAGAGGCAGGTGCGGCAGGTGCAGCGCACGGCTCCCTGGCCGGTGGCGCGCTGACCACCACCTTCACCGCCTCCCAGGGTCTCCTGCTCATGATTCCCAACATGTACAAGATCGCGGGCGAACTGCTGCCTTCGGTCTTCCATGTTTCGGCCCGCGCCATCGCAGCCCACGCACTGTCCATCTTCGGAGACCACCAGGATGTCATGGCCTGTCGCCAGACCGGCTTCGCCATGCTGGGAGCAGCAAGCGTCCAGGAGGTCATGGACCTCTCTTTGGTGGCGCACCTGGCCACTGTCGAAGCGAGCGTTCCCTTTGTTTCCTTCTTTGACGGCTTCCGTACCTCCCATGAGATCCAGAAGGTCGAGGTCATCGACTACGACGACATGAAGCCCCTGCTGAACATGGAGAAGCTGGCCGAGTTCCGCGCCCGGTCCATGAACCCTGAACACCCGGATGTTCGCGGCACCGCCCAAAACCCGGACATCTACTTCCAGGGCCGGGAAGCATCCAACACTTACTACGACGCCATCCCAGGCATCGTGGAAGAATACATGAACAAGGTCTCCGCCCTGACCGGTCGCGCATACAAGCCCTTCGACTACGTCGGTGCCCCGGATGCCGAGCGCGTGGTCATCGCAATAGGCTCCTCCTGTGAAACCATCGAAGAAGTGGTCAACCACATGAACGCCCAGGGCCAGAAGGTAGGTCTGATCAAGGTCCGTCTCTATCGCCCCTTCTCTGCAAAGCACTTCCTGGCCGTTCTGCCCGAGACCGCCAAACGCGTAACCGTGCTCGACCGTACCAAGGAACCCGGCGCCCTCGGTGATCCGCTGTATCAGGATGTCTGCACAGTCTTCCTGGAACAGGGCAACGGACCGGCCGTCACTGCCGGCCGCTACGGCCTGGGCTCCAAGGAATTTACGCCCGCAATGGTCAAGGCCGTGTTCGACAACATGGCTGCATCAAGCCCGCGCACCCGCTTCACCGTGGGTATCACCGATGATATCGCCAAAACCTCCCTTGTCACGACCGAGACCCTGGATACCACACCTGAAGGCACTGTGCAGTGCAAGTTCTGGGGTCTCGGTTCTGACGGAACCGTCGGCGCCAACAAACAGGCCATCAAGATCATCGGCGACAACACCGACATGTACGCCCAGGGTTACTTTGCCTACGACTCCAAGAAGTCCGGCGGCATCACCATCTCCCATCTGCGCTTCGGCGAAAAGCCCATCCAGTCTACCTACCTGGTCACTGCCGCCGACTACATCGCCTGCCACAACCCGAGCTATGTCCACCTCTATGACGTCCTGGACGGCATCAAGGACGGCGGTACCTTCGTGCTGAACTGTGCATGGACCAGCGACCAGATGGACGAAATGCTGCCCGCTGCCATGCGCCGCACCATTGCCCGCAAAAACCTGAAATTCTACACCGTGGACGCAGTCAGGATCGCCGGAGAAGTCGGCCTTGGCGGCCGTATCAACATGATCATGCAGACCGCCTTCTTCAAGCTGGCCGACGTCATCGACTTCGATGAGGCCGTCAAGCTCCTCAAGGCCGGTATCCAATCCGCATACGGCAAGAAGGGCGAAAAGATCGTCAACATGAACAACGCCGCCGTTGACAACGCCGTCAATGCCATCGTCGAAGTGGCCATCCCAGCCGCCTGGGCCGATCTGGCCGACGATGCCCCGACCGATACAACCGAGCCCAACTACGTGAAGAACGTCATGCGTCCGGTCCTGGCCCAAAAGGGCGACGACCTGCCGGTAAGCGCCTTCTCCGTGGACGGCACCATGCCCCTGTCCACCGCCAAATACGAAAAACGCGGCGTGGCCATCTCCGTGCCCGAATGGATCAAGGACAACTGCATCCAGTGCAACCAGTGCGCCTTTGTCTGTCCCCACTCCGCCCTTCGCCCGGTCATCGCCGACGATGCCGAGATGAAGAGCGCCCCGGCCTCCTTCGTCACCACCGACGCCAAGGGCAAGGACGTGAGCGGACTCCGGTACCGCCTCCAGGTCGCTGCTCAGGACTGCCTGGGCTGCGGCAACTGTGTGGACATCTGCCCGGCCAAGGAAAAGGCCCTGGTCATGAAACCCATCAGCACCCAGCTCGAAGAGCAGGTTCCCAACTGGGATTTTGCCCAGACCGTGTCCTTCAAGGACGCCTTCAAACGCGATTCCGTCAAGGGCAGCCAGTTCCGTCAGTCCCTGATGGAGTTCTCCGGAGCCTGTGCCGGTTGCGGCGAAACCCCGTACGTCAAGGTACTGACCCAGCTCTTCGGCGAACGCATGATCATTGCCAACGCCACTGGCTGTTCTTCCATCTGGGGCGCAAGCGCACCAAGCACACCTTACTGTACCAATGCTGACGGCCACGGCCCGGCATGGGGCAACTCCCTGTTCGAGGATGCTGCCGAATTCGGCTTCGGTATTGAAATGGGCGTCAACAACCGCCGCAACACCCTGGTTGCCAACTGCAAGCAAGCCCTGGCAGACGGCGCTACCGGCGAACTGAAGACCGCCCTGGAGAACTGGCTCGCAGCCAGGGACAACGCCGAGGCTTCCGCCGAGACCGGCAACGCCCTCAAGGCAGCCCTGAACGGTTTCTCCGGCGACGAAACCCTCGATGCCATTGCAGCCGCGGAAGACCTGTACACCAAGAAGTCCGTCTGGATCTTCGGCGGTGACGGCTGGGCCTACGACATCGGTTTCGGCGGCGTTGACCACGTCATCGCCTCCGGCAAGGACGTCAACATCCTGGTCATGGATACCGAGGTTTACTCCAACACCGGCGGCCAGTCTTCCAAGGCCACCCCGCTGGGTTCCATCGCCAAGTTCGCAGCCGCGGGCAAAGGCACCGGCAAGAAGGACCTCGGCCGCATGGCCATGACCTACGGCTACGTCTACGTGGCTTCCGTGGCCATGGGTGCGGACAAACAACAGTTCATCAAGGCGATCAAGGAAGCCGAGGCCTACCCCGGTCCGTCCCTGGTCATCTGCTACGCCCCGTGCATCAACCAGGGCATCAAGAAGGGCATGGGCAAGACCCAGCTCGAACAGAAACTGGCCGTGGACTCCGGCTATTGGCCGCTCTACCGCTACAATCCCCAGCTCACCGAACAGGGCAAGAATCCGTTCATCCTGGAGTCCAAGGCTCCTGACGGTTCCCTGCAGGAATTCCTGTCCGGCGAAAACCGCTACGCCATGCTGGAACGCTTCCATCCGGAACTGTCCAAGGCATTCCGTGCGCAGATCGAAAAAGACTACGCTGACCGCTACGCCATTCTCACCCACCTGGCCGGTGCTGACTTCAGCAAGGCCGAGCCGGAAGAAAACGTGACGTGCGGCGTGTCCGCCGAAAATCCGGGTTCGGGGGAACCCTGTGACGACGGAAGATAATCGTTAGAAGTGTGCGTTGGACGGGCCGTTGCGGAGGCCTCTCCTGGCCCGTCCACGCATATTGTTCAACCTTGTAAGGTTTCCCTTACATCAACGGAGGTATTTTTGATGTCTATTGAAGTACTTGCTTTAATCGCACTGCTGCCCATTCTCGTTGCGCTGGTGCTCATGGTCGGCCTGCGTTGGCCCGCCACCAAAGCCATGCCCCTGGCATGGCTCACAGCCGCCGCCGGGGCCGTCCTGGTCTGGCATCTTCCCGTCGCCTATGTCGCCGCACTGACCCTGCAGGGATTCGTGACGGCCATCGGCATTCTGATCATCGTTTTCGGAGCCATCCTCATTCTTCGGACCCTGCAACAGTCGGGCGGAATGGAAACCATCCAGTACGGAATGCAGAACATCACCCCTGATCGCCGCATCCAGGCCATCATCATCGGCTACATGTTCGCTGCATTTCTTGAAGGTGCCGCAGGCTTCGGCACCCCCGCAGCCCTAGCCGCTCCGCTGCTGCTTTCCCTGGGCTTCCCGCCTTTGGCCGCAGCCATCATCTGTCTTGTTTTCAACTCCTTCCCGGTCACATTCGGTGCGGTCGGCACTCCGGTCGTCCTCGGCCTGAAGTTCCTGGCCCCCGGTGTCAACGAAGCCGTCTCCGCAGGCACTGCCGGAGTCAACTTCGCCAGCATGGGCGACTTCAACCTGGTCGTGGGTCAGTGGGCAACCCTCATGCACCTCGGCATGATCTTTATCCTGCCCATCTTCATGCTCGGCTTCATCACCCGTTTCTTCGGCCCTGAACGCAGCTGGAAGCCCGGCTTAGCAGCCTGGAAATTCTGTATCTTCGCAGCTATCTCCTTCTCTGTCCCCTACCTGTTCTTTGCCTGGAACGTCGGTCCCGAGTTCCCGTCCCTGATCGGCGGTCTCGTGGGCCTCGGCATCATCATCTTCGGCGCCAAGATGGGCTTCTGCATGCCCAAGACCGCATGGAACTTCGGTGATCCGGCCAAGTGGGATCCCGAATGGACCGGTTCCGTTTCCGTGGGCTCCACCGAATTCAAGGCCCACATGAGCCAGTTCAAAGCCTGGTTGCCTTACATCCTCATCGGCCTGATCCTGGTGGTCACCCGTATCCCCGAACTCGGCCTCAAGGGCATCCTTGCCGCCCAGGCCATCAAGTTTACCAACATCCTCGGTTTCGAGAGCGTCGGCGCATCCATCGCCTATCTGTACCTGCCCGGCACCATTCCGTTCACCCTCGTCGCCCTGTTGACCGTGCTCATCCACGGCATGCCCGGCAACAAGGTCAAGACCGCATGGACCCAGGCCATCACGACCATGAAGAACCCCACCATCGCCCTGTTCGCAGCAGTCGCCCTGGTGTCCATCTTCCGCGGCTCCGGCATCGCCGATGTGGCCCTGAATCCCAATTCCTATCCGTCCATGCCCCTGGCCATGGCAAAGGCCGTTGCTGCCATTACCGGTAATGCATGGCCCATGTTTGCCTCCTACGTCGGCGGCCTGGGAGCCTTCATCACCGGTTCCAACACCGTATCAGACCTTCTGTTCGCCGAGTTCCAGTGGGGCGTTGCCGCCCAGCTCGAACTGCCCCGCCAGATCATCGTGGCCGCACAGGCCACCGGTGGTGCCATGGGCAACATGATCTGCATCCACAACATCGTGGCCGTGTGCGCCGTTGTCGGCCTGTCCGGCATGGAAGGTCAAATCCTGAAGCGGACCGTATGGCCCTTCCTGCTGTACGGCCTGGTCGTAGGACTCGTCGCCACCCTGATGAGCTTCGTGTTCCTGCCCGGCCTGTTCTAAAAGATATGCTCCGGGGAGGCGGACCAGACGTCCGCCTCCCTTTGCACACCACCTGGAAAATGGTAGCATGTTCCAACAAATGAGTACGAAAGCCTGGACCTCAAACCGGGCACCACATTTTTATAGGAGTCGATCATGACCAAAGATGCCATTGTCAAAGAATTCGAAGCCGCAGCTGGCGCCGAAAACGTTATGACCAGCGAGACCGACCGCCACGCCTATTCCTACGACGCCGCCGTGCTTGACTCGGTCATGCCCGCCCTGGTTGTCCGCCCCCCGAACAGCGAAGCCCTGGGAGCCGTCACCAAGCTCTGCAACGACAACGGCCTGCCCCTGACCGTGCGCGGTGCGGGCACCAACCTTTCCGGTGGAACCATTCCCCACCCCGGCGGCATCGTGGTCCTGACCAACGGGCTGAACCGCATCCTCGAAATCAATGAAGCGGACATGTACGCCGTGGTCGAACCCGGTGTGGTCACTGCCAAGTTCGCAACCGAGGTCGCCAAACGCGGCCTGTTCTATCCCCCTGATCCGGGTTCCCAGACGGTCTCCACCCTGGGCGGCAACGTGGCCGAAAACGCCGGTGGTCTTCGCGGCCTGAAATACGGCGTTACCAAGGACTACGTCATGGGCGTGGATTTCTGGGACGTGAACGGTCAACTGGTCAAGACCGGTTCCCGCACGGTCAAATGCGTCACCGGGTACAATCTGGCCGGACTCATGGTCGCCTCTGAGGGTACGCTCGGCGTATTCGACAAGATCATCCTCAAACTGATTCCCCCGGCACAGGCCGCCAAATCCATGATGGCCATATTCCCCTCCATGAAAGCCGCCTCCGAAACCGTGGCCGCCATCATCGCCAACAAGATCGTCCCGGCCACCCTGGAAATGATGGACAACTTCACCATCCGCACCGTTGAGAACTTCCGTGGCGCAGGCCTGCCCGTGGATGCTGCTGCCCTGCTCCTGATCGAAGTGGACGGCCATCCCGCACAGGTTGCCGACGAGGCCGCCATGGTTGAAAAGATCTGCAGAGAGAACGGAGCCACCGAACTCAAGGTCGCCAAGGACGCCGCTGAACGCGACGCCGTCTGGCAGGCCCGGCGCGACGCCCTGCCCGCACTGGCCAAGCTCAGGCCCACCTGCGTACTTGAGGACGCCACCGTCCCGCGCTCCAAGATCCCGGCCATGATCCAGGCCCTGGAAGAAATCGCCAAGAAGCTCGACCTGACCATCGGTACCTTCGGCCATGCAGGCGACGGCAACCTGCACCCCACCATTCTGACCGACAAACGCGACAAGGCCGAATGGGAACGCGTGGAAAAGGGCATCGACATGATATTCGACCGCGCCCTGGCACTCGGCGGCACCCTTTCCGGTGAACACGGCATCGGCCTGGCGAAATCCAAGTACCTGGAACAGGAAACCTCCCGCGCCACGCTGGAATACTCCCGCCGCATGAAGTCCGTGCTCGACCCCAAGGGCATTCTCAATCCCGGCAAGATAATCGGCTTGAAATAGGGGAATGACATGGCTGATATCCACAAACTCGCTCAATTGTTCAAGGAACTGGACGACCAACTCGTCGGCTGCATGCGCTGCGGCATGTGTCAGGCAGTATGCCCGATCTTTGCCGAAAGCGGTCGCGAGGCCGACGTCACCAGGGGCAAACTCGCCCTGCTCGATGGCCTGGCCCAGGAAATGATCTCCGATCCGGAAGGCGTCAACGAAAAGCTCAACCGCTGTCTGCTCTGCGGCACCTGCCAATCGAACTGTCCGTCAGGCGTGTCCGTCATGGACATCTTCCTCAAGGCCCGCGCCATCATGACCGGTTACTTCGGCCTGTCTCCGGCAAAGAAAGCCATCTTCCGCGGTCTGCTCAAGAATCCCAAACTGTTCAACACCCTGACCGACATGGGAGCCAAATTCCAGGGGCTGTTCACCAAAAAGGTGGACGACATGCTCGGATCGAGCTGTGCCCGGTTCAACGCACCCATCATCGGCGACCGCCACTTCAACACCCTGGCAGGAAAACCCCTGCACAAGCTCGTGCCCGAGCTGGATACCCCGGCAGGGAAATCAGGCATCAGGGTCGCCCTCTACGTGGGCTGCGTCATCGACAAGATATACCCTCAAGTGGGCGAAGCCATACTCAAGGTACTCAAACACCACGGCGTGGGCGTCTTCATGCCGACCGGTCAGGCGTGCTGCGGTATCCCTGCTCTGTCCAGCGGCGACACCGACACCTTCGACACCCTGGTCGGCCTCAACGTGGACACCTTTGCCAAGGGCGAGTTCGACTACCTTGTGACCGGCTGCGCCACCTGCACCTCCACCATCAAGGAACTGTGGCCCCGCATGTACAAAGGGGACTCCGCACGCAAGTACGACATCGGCGTGCTGGAGAGGAAAACAATGGACATCAGCCAGTTCCTGGTGGATATTCTCAAAGTAAAGCCTGGAGAAATGACCGGCGGCCAACCCGTGACCTACCACGACCCGTGCCACCTGAAGAATTCTCTCGGCATCACGGCCCAGCCCCGGACCCTGATCAAGGCCGCCGGCTGCGACTTCAAGGAAATGGCGGACGCCGGCACCTGTTGCGGCTGCGGTGGCAGCTTCAACATCGCCCACTACGACATCTCCAAAAAGATCGGCAGCCACAAGGCAGACAACATCATGGCTTCCGGAGCCAAGGTCGCGGCCACCAGTTGCCCGGCGTGCATGCTCCAGATAACGGACATGCTCTCCCAGAAGGAAGCCGGTATGGGCGTCAAGCATGTCATCGAACTCTATGCCGACTCTCTGCGTGGATAACCAACGCAAAAAACAAGGAAACCAATAATGTCCAAGAACCTTTACGTGAGCGCCACCGAGGAAAGAAGCGGTAAGTCCGCCGTAGTTCTCGGCGTGATGCAGATGCTCACAAGGGAACTGCATAACGTCGCGTTCTTCCGGCCCATCATCAATGATCCGGGCGAAGGAAATCAGGATCACGACATAGCCCTGATGATTGACCACTTCAAGCTGAGCATCCCCTATCGCGACACATACGCGTATACTCTCAAACAGACCCGCGAGCTGATCAATTCTGGTCAGCACGCGTTGGTCCTTGAGAATATTCTCAACAAATACAAGTCACTTGAGGAAAACTACGACTTCGTCCTGTGCGAAGGCACGGACTTCAAGGGCAAGGACCCGGCATTCGAGTTCGACCTCAATGCGGACATCGCCGCCAACATCGGCGCTCCCATGCTGGTGGTCACCTCGGGCCGCGACAAGGCCCCGGAAGAAGTGGTCAACATCACCCAAACCACCTTGGACACCCTGGCCGAAAAAGGCGTGGATTGCCTGGCCTGCGTGGTCAACCGCGCCCCCATGGGCATGACCGACGAACTGGTCAGCCACATCGAGCTCAAGGGAAGCCATGAAGCCATGCCGGTCTACGTCATCCCCGAGGACGAAGCCCTGGGCAAACCCTCCATAAACGACGTGCGCCGGTGGCTCGACGCCGATGTCCTCTACGGCCACTCCGGGCTGATGTCCCTGGTGGACAACTACGTGGTTGCGGCCATGCAGATCGGAAACTTCCTGGGATACATAAAACAGGGCAGTCTGATCATCACCCCCGGCGACCGTTCGGACATCATCCTGTCCAGCCTTGCCTCGCGGCTGTCCAGCTCGTATCCGGACATTTCCGGCATCGTGCTCACGGGCGGGTTGAACGTCTCCACCAACGTCCACAAACTCATCGAGGGATGGACCGGAGTCCCTGTCCCGGTGCTTGCCGCCAAAGGCCACACCTACCAGACCGTGCAACAGCTCAACAACCTCTACGGACGCATCCAGGCCGACGACCTTCAGCGCATCGCCACGGCTCTGGGCGGATTCGCCCAGCACGTCAATGTACGCGAACTGCGCGACCGCGTAGTCGAAAAGCGCTCCACCAGCGTCACGCCCAAGATGTTCGAGTACTCCCTGGTGGACAAGGCCTCCCGCAACCGCCAGCGTATCGTCCTGCCCGAGGGAACGGAAGAGCGCATCCTGCGTGCGGCCGACATCGTGCTCAGACGAGGCGCGGCCGACATCGTCCTGCTCGGCAACGAAACCACCATCAAAACCAACGCGTCCACCTATGGTGTGGACATTTCCGGGGCCACCATCATTGACCCGGCCAACTCCGACCTGCTCGATTCCTTTGCCGAAGAATACCTGGAACTCAGGAAACACAAGGGCGTCATCGCAGAAATGGCCTGGGACCGCATGTCCGACCCGACCTATTTCGGCACCATGATGGTCCACAAGGGCTTTGCCGACGGCATGGTTTCAGGCTCCGTCACCACAACGGCCCAGACAATCCGACCCGCTTTCGAATTCGTCAAGACCAAGCCCGGCAGTTCCATCGTCTCCTCGGTCTTCCTCATGTGCCTCAAGGACCGCGTACTCGTATACGGAGACTGCGCCGTGAACACCAACCCCAACGCCCAGCAACTGGCAGAGATTGCCATCAGCTCGGCCGGGACCGCATGCATCTTCGGCATCGAACCGCGCGTGGCCATGCTCAGCTACTCCACCGGCTCATCCGGCAAGGGCGAGGATGTGGACAAGGTCACCGAAGCGACCAATATCGCCAGGAGTTTGGTACAGGAACGCGGCCTGGACTACCCCATAGAAGGACCGATCCAGTACGATGCCGCCGTGGACCCGGAAGTGGCTCAGGTCAAAATGCCCAATTCCAAAGTGGCGGGACATGCCACCGTATTCGTCTTCCCGGACCTGAATACCGGCAACAACACCTACAAGGCAGTACAGCGGGCCGCCAACGCCGTGGCCATCGGCCCGATCCTCCAAGGATTGAACAAGCCGGTCAACGACCTGTCACGTGGGTGCACCGTTCCCGACATCGTCAACACCATCACCATAACAGCCATCCAGGCCCAGGCAGAAAAGGGTGAATAAATGAAAGTACTTGTAATCAACTCTGGCAGCTCGTCCATCAAGTACCAACTGCTCGACATGGAAAACGAGTTCATTCTCTGCTCCGGCCTCGTTGAACGCATTGGTGAAGAAACAGGGAGCCTGACACACAAAGCCGCACCCGACAGCGGTGCCGCCGAAAAGATCACGCTTGAGCAGCCCATTCCCAACCATGAAATAGGCATGACACTCGCCATTGATCTCATTTGCGGAGAAAAAGGCGTGGTCAAGGACAAGTGTGAAATCACGGCCATCGGACATCGAATCGTGCACGGCGGCGAAACACTGCACCAGCCTACCCTGGTCGACGACGCCGTGGTCGAGGAGCTGGAAAAACTGATTCCCCTGGCTCCGCTTCACAACCCGGGCCACCTGGCCGGTATCAATGTAGCACGCCGCCTGTTCCCGGAAGTGCCGCAGGTCGTCGTCATGGACACCGCCTATCACCAGACCTTGCCGCCAGAAGCCTATATGTATGCACTGCCGTATGATCTGTATGATGAATTGCGCATTCGCCGATACGGTTTCCACGGCACCTCACACGCCTTTGTTGCCAAAGAGGCCGCCCGCATCGTCGGAAAACCCTTTGATGAATTCAATGTCATCACTGTTCACCTGGGCAACGGCTGTTCCATGACTGCCACCAAAAACGGCAAGGCCGTGGACACCTCCATGGGCATCACGCCACTGGAAGGCCTTGTCATGGGAACCCGTTCCGGGGATGTGGACCCGGCCCTGCACGCCCTTTTGGCCCGGACCCGCGATATGACTTCCGAACAAGTCGATACAATGCTCAACAAAGAGTCCGGCCTCAAGGGATTGTGCGGCATGAACGACATGCGCGACATTCATGCAGCCATTGAAAAGGGCGATGAAAAAGCCAAGCTCGCCCTGGACGTCCAAACCTACCGGAACCGCAAATACATCGGCTCCTTCATGGCCGTACTCGGTCGCGTGGATGCCATCGTCTTCACTGCCGGTATTGGCGAAAACGACAGTATTGTGCGTCGTGAATCCGTCAAGGGACTGGAATGTTTCGGTATTAAAATCGACGAAAACGAGAACAACCAGCGAGCCAAGGGACCACTGAAAATCAGCACAGCTGACAGCGCGGTCGCAATCTGGGTCATCCCAACGAACGAAGAACTCGCAATAGCGCGTGAAACCAAAGAATTAGTTAACTAAAAAGCCTTGTTGCGGAGGCCTATCCTGGCCTTGAGGCTAACATACATGGAGGTTGGCACCATGCCTTCCAAGAATGACTTGTACCAAAAATTTGTTGAAAAGGCAGAACTTGTTTCCGCTATTGTAACAAATATTACCAATGAAGACGAAGCATTACGATATGTTATCGACTTGTGCGACAAGAAAGAAGCCTGCCAACTCCTTGTCAGCGGCTGTGAAGCGGACCTGTCAGCAAAGGCGGAAGCCCTGTGCGACACCAAGCAAAAAAAAGTGATCGCCGCTCCAGGTCTTAAGCAGGACCTTTACAAGAAGCTGGCCCAAGGGGCCGAAAAAGCCGGATTCGAGTGTATCGACAAGGGCATGCGCGACCATCTGGCAGGCGTGGATATCGGCTTCACCTTTGCGGAATACGGGATCGCAGACACCGGCACGCTGATGCTCGACTGCCCCGATGAAGAACTGCGTCTCGCCACCATGGTCAGTGAATTCCATGTCTGCGTCCTGCCTAAATCAAAAATCCGGGCCAACACCTATGAAGTGGAAAAGATGATGCTCACCCGCATGAAGAAGACGCCTGATTATCTGGCCTTCATCACCGGGGCCAGCCGAACCGCCGACATCGAACGAGTTTTGGCACTGGGCGTTCACGGCCCGCTTGAACTGCACATCCTGATCCTGGAGGACTAGTCATGCAAAAAGCACATGATCTGAAAGAATACCGCAAGGAACTTCACGAGTCCCTGGACAACAGTTTTCTGCGCACCACCCTCGACAATTTCGCCATAGCCTACCGCGCCGGACGCGCCAACGCATTCAAGGACATGGATGTGCGTGGCCTGATAAACGACATAGCCTGCTCCAAGGATGCCGCCGGGGAAAACTACGAGGCTTTGTACAAGGAGTTCAAGAAGAACGCCGAGGCAGCGGGCGTCCACGTCCACTTTGCCAAGGACGGCGACGAGGCCAACCGCATCATCGCCAGGATCGCCAAGGATACGGGCTGCAAGAAGATCGTCAAGTCAAAGTCCATGACCGCAGAGGAAACCCTGCTCAACCATGACCTGGAAGACGCCGGCCTGGAAGTGACCGAGACCGACCTGGGCGAATGGATCATCCAACTGCGCCACGAAGGCCCGTCCCACATGGTCATGCCCGCCATCCACCTCTCCCGCCATCAGGTCGGGGATCTCTTCACCGAGGTCACCGGCACGAAGCAGGACTCGGAGATCGAGAAACTGGTCAAGGTAGCCCGCCGCGAATTGCGGCAGAAATACGTTGAAGCGGACATGGGCATTACCGGAGCGAACTTCGCCGTGGCAGAGACCGGGGGCATCGGCCTGATCACCAACGAGGGCAACGCCCGCCTGGTGTCCACCCTGCCCCGCGTCCACGTGGCGCTCATGGGCATAGACAAGCTCCTGGCCACACTGCACGACGCACTGCGCATCATCAAGGTTCTGCCGCGCAACGCCACCGGCCAACAAATCACCTCCTACGTCACCTGGATCACCGGGGCCAACGAATGTCTGGCCGCCGAAGACAACAGGAAGGAAATCCACTACGTGGTCCTGGACAACGGCCGCTCCGAGCTGCTCAAGGACCCGCTCTTCTCCCAGGTCAACCGCTGCGTGCGCTGCGGAGCCTGCGCCAACGTCTGCCCGGTCTACCGGCTGGTGGGCGGTCACAAGATGGGCCACATCTATATCGGAGCCATCGGCCTGATCCTGACCTACTTCTTCCATGGCAAGGACAAGGCCAAGAACCTGGTCCAGAACTGTATCAACTGTGAGGCGTGCAAGGACGTTTGTGCCGGCGGCATCGACCTGCCCCGCCTGATCAAGGAGATTCATGCCCGCATCCTGGAAGAAGACGGCCATCCGCTGCCCTCTTTCCTGCTGGGCAAGGTGCTCAAGAACCGCAAACTGTTTCACACCCTGCTGCGCACGGCCAAATGGGGTCAGAAACCCGTGGCCGAAAAGGACGGTTTCATCCGCCACCTGCCGATGATCTTCTCCAAGGAGCACAGCTTCCGCGCCCTTCCGACCATTGCCGAAACTCCGTTCCGCGACTGGTGGCAGAAAAACCAACCCGTGGTGAACAATCCCAAATGCCGCGTGGCCCTGTTTTCGGGCTGCGTGCAGGACTTCGTCTATCCCGAGCAGATGCAGGCAGCCGTGGACCTGTTCGCAGCCAACGGCGTGGCCATGGATTACCCGATCAAACAATCATGCTGTGGTCTGCCGGTGCAGATGATGGGCGAGATCAAGGCCTCCAAGGACGTGGCTGCACAGAACCTGAGCGCCTTTGACCCCGATGCCTACGACTACATCATCACCCTGTGCGCCTCCTGCGCCTCCCACCTGAAGCACAACTATCCCAAACTGGTCATGGACAAACCGTCGCTCAAACTCAGGGCCGATGCGTTCGCTGCCAAGATCATCGACTACTCCTCCTTCGTCAATGACGTGCTCAAGGTGAAGCAGGGCGACTTCGCACAGACTGGCGAAAAAGCCACCTACCACGCCCCCTGCCACCTGTGTCGAGGGCTCGACGTGCACGATGCACCGCGCAAGTTGATCGAGACGAGCGGCCTGGAATACGTGGAATGCGCCGAGGAAGAGGTCTGCTGCGGATTCGGCGGAACCTTCTCCATGAAATTCCCCGAACTCTCGGCCGAACTGTTGAAAAAGAAACTCGACAATGTCGAGGCCACCGGCGCCGATACCCTGCTCACCGACTGCCCCGGCTGCATCATGCAGCTGAAGGGCGGACTCAAAAAGCGCGGCTCTGCCATCAAGGTGAAGCACATTGCCGAAGCCCTGTCCGGCAACAAAAAATGACACCCATGATAGATTTGAGGCTCTCAGAAGGTTAAGGACCGCAATCCACAGAAGCGCATACCCTGCTTCCTCCCGAATGAATCGGCCTCAATAGGCTCTCCGCCCCACCCACGGGCGGGGAGCCACTTTTTTTCTCCCACTGCACCCCAATTAGACGAAAGGCTCCTTCACCGCCAACACAAAAAAACAAGAAAACCCCATGGCAAGCCAAGGGGTTTTCCTTCCTCAAACGTGATCGCAAACTTATTTTACGGCGTCCTTCAAAACCTTTCCGGGCTTGAACTGAGCAACCTTGCAAGCGGGGATCTTGATTTCCGCGCCGGTACGGGGATTGCGGCCAGTGCGAGCCTTACGTTCGCTCACGCTGAAGGTACCGAAACCGGTCAGAGTCAATTTGTTACCGGCAGCCAGTTCATCCTGAATGATATCCAGAATGGCATTCATGGAAGCTTCAGCCTGAGTTTTGGAAGTACCGTTCTTTTCCGCAATTTTCGCTACGAGTTCAGCTTTGGTCATAAAAAACTCCTATAATTGTTTTTTGATGCTATTTACAAATGACACGCACTTAATTTCCTAAGTGTCATACACGCTCGTCAAGCTTATGGGAAGCCAAAAAGCGCCGCCCTGTGTGACTTTTTACATAAGCACCGGACCTTTTGCCAGGGTTTTTCTTGAACTTCAACTGATAATATAGCTGGTCGGGAATTCACCCTTCAACCGTTCCAGAACGCCTTCGGCCTGATCCCGGTTGTTGAAGCTCCCGGCCTGGACAATATGCAGTACCTGCCCATCCCTGGTGACCATGACAATGTTCGCATTCGTATAGCCTGCCCCGAGCAATTGCCGGTGCACCCGCTCGGCATTGTCACGCACGGCAAACGCCCCTACCCGCACATGATATCGCTTGGCTGACGCCACCGTTATTCGCTCAGGGACAAGCTCCGACCCCAGAGACGTAACCCGCACCTTGACCACCCCGCTCTCTACGGTACCGAGCTTTTTGGCAGCGCCATAGGACAGATCGAGAATACGCTCGTTCACAAAGGGGCCCCGGTCATTGATGACCAGAATGACACTCCGGTTGTTATAGAGATTGGTCACCTGGACCCGCGACCCCAAGGGCAGGGTCTTGTGAGCTGCACTCACGCCGTACATGTTGTAAATTTGGCCGTTGGCCGTTTTCTTGCCATGAAAATCTTTTCCGTACCATGATGCCAACCCTACTTCGTCGTACCCTCTTGCTGTTTTAAGAGGGTAATAAGTCTGCCCGAAGACAGTATACGGGTTGGTCTTGGGATCATATTTGACATTTGCGGCAGCAGAATTGTCGGATGGCGGCGTGGAGTAGACATGCTGGGGAAACGGATTGATCGTTCCACACCCGGCCATGGTCAGCAGGACAAATCCCGCGATCAGAACTACGACATAACGCATATTGCCTCCATCCGCTCCGAGTCACAGAAACAAGTAAAAATCTCAATTTTATCTAGAAAACAATAATGGAAGTCGCCGCAAAAGGCAACAGCCGACACAGGCTCAGCCCCAAAGGGAATGACGGCAACAGGATGCCCCGCGTGGCGTCGGAAGACGAGACCCCGCCCACAGGGAACGGCCGGATTCGAAGGCTACCGGGAATCAGGAACGAATGAAGACTGGCGATTCCAGTACTCTCTGACAGGAATATGGGCGAACAGCCTTTTCATCGCCGAGCGCGTACCACGGACTGCGCTTCCCACGACTCGTCCGTGGTCCCGCGCCTCAGGATGGCGTTTCCCGGGCAAGTGACGGCACGGCAGCATTCCCTGCCGAAGAAAAGGCGGTGCAAAACCGGCCTCAGCAAATGATAAAAACCTTAGGACCGCTTGATATACCTCGGCTTGACCATGTTCTCGGGCTTGAGGATATCATCCAGCTCTTCCTGGCTGAGATACCCCTTGGCCAAAACTATCTCGTAGACCGAACCGCCCGTGGCCATGGCCTCCTTGGCTATTTCCGCAGACTTCTCGTACCCTATGAACGGGTTCAGGGCCGTGACCAGGCCAATGGAGTTCTCCACCATCTCCCGGCAATGTTCCCTATTGGCCGTGATGCCGGACACACATTTGTCCGCCAGGGTGAGACAGGCCCTTCTGAGCATGTTCATGGACTGGAACAGGGAATAGCCGATGACCGGTTCCATGACGTTGAGTTCCAACTGCCCGGCCTCACAGGCCATGGTGACCGTGACGTCGTGACCGATGACCGTGAAGGCCACCTGATTGACCACCTCTGGAATGACCGGATTGACCTTGCCCGGCATGATGGAGGAACCGGGCTGCATGGGCGGCAGGTTGATCTCGTTCAGACCGCAGCGCGGCCCGCTGGAAAGCAGACGCAGGTCGTTGCAGATCTTGGAAATCTTTACGGCCACGCGCTTGAGTACGCCCGAGAGCTGAACATACACACCCGTATCCTGGGTGGCCTCGACCAGATCCGGCGCGGAGATAAGTTGCAGGGTCGTTGACTTTACAAGTTTTTCCGTGACGGTCCTGGTGTAGTCGGGATGGGCGTTCAGCCCGGTGCCGATGGCCGTGGCCCCCATGTTGATTTCGTGAACCAGGGCCTGAGCCTCGTCCAGCCGCTGCATATCCTCGCCTACCATGACCGACCATGCCGAGAACTCCTGCCCCAGGGTCATGGGCACGGCGTCCTGCAACTGGGTGCGCCCCATCTTGAGCACGTCGGAAAATTCCTCGCCCTTGCGTTTCAACGCCTTGCGCAGATAGTCCATGGCATCGACCAGCTCCCGGATATCAAGAATCAGGGCGATGTTCAGGGCAGACGGATACACGTCGTTGGTGGACTGGGACATATTCACGTCGTTGAGGGGATGAAGCTTGTCGTACTGCCCTTTCTCATGCCCCATGAGCTCCAGCGCCCGGTTGCAGATGACCTCGTTGGCGTTCATGTTGGCCGAGGTGCCCGCCCCGCCCTGCATGACATCCACCACGAACTGATCGTGCAGTTTGCCGTCGAGAATCTCCTCGCAGGCGCGGACTATGGCCCGGCTCTTGTCCTCGTCCAGCATTCCCAGGGAGGCATTGGCCTCGGCTGCGGCCATTTTGACGTAGGCGAGGGCGTTGATCATCCTCGGATAGTGGGCCATGGTGATTCCCGAAATATGGAAATTATCCAGGGCCCGCATGGTCTGCACGCCGTAATAGGCGCTTGCCGGGACTTCCGCCTCACCGAGACTGTCATGTTCATGCCTGTATTGTCCCATCAGAATCCTCCCCTATTTGAACACATGTTGTGACCAGTACTCCACATCCGGACTGATGTGCAGCATGCCGAATTCCTGGGCCAGCTCAACCATCAGAACGCAACCGAAAAAGGCCACCAACGCCCATCCGGAACGACGCATTGCCGATCCGGCGGTTCCCTGCCGTATGAGCAGAAGGCCCGGCAGGATACCAAAAAGTGTTCCCACACCGAACCCGCCGACAATGTTCAGGGCCTTGAGAAAGATATTCGGAAACAGGATGCCGATGCCAACGGGCGGAACAAACGCCATGAACCAAATCACGACCCGGCTTCGAATCGTCGTTCCTGCCACATCCTTGAGAAAGGCGAGCAGCGACACGCCCGTGGCCATATACGAAGTGGTCATGGCGACCACGGCGAACGCGATGGACGCATTGACGAACCAGGGCGATCCTATGAGGTTGTTGAGTGGCACTGTGGCGGGTACTCCCGCCTGGAACGCCGCAATGATCGACACACCGTCAGCCGCCTCCATGGGGAGCGTCAAAATGACGGCCACTGTCCACAAAAGGGTCATGAACGCACCTATTCCGGACCCCAGCCAAATGGCAATAGTAATGGACCGGCGGTCATGATCAAGCACACGGCAAAGGGTCGGTACCACGTTGTGAAAATTGAAAGCGGTCACGAGAATGGGCAGGCCCGAACTGAAGAACATGATGTCCCCGGCCCTGAGGTCGATCCCTCTGAAATGAGGCACGACCATGACCAGCAGCAACCCGAACAACAGCCACATGGCCCCCATGAGCAGGGCATTGCCCCGGCGCAACACAGCACTGCCGAAGGATGCAAGCAGCGTTGCTATGCAGAAGTAAACGAGCATCATCCCCCATTCGGGGATACCGACATCAAACGAACTGACCGCCACGGAAGCGACTCCGGCCAGATAGGCCGTGAGCAATCCGTAGAGAATGACGAGGTTGGCCCCGACACTGAGCCACTTTCCCGCCGGACCAAGTACGGCCCCGAAGAACGTGGGCAAATCGGCATCCCTGTTTTGAGCCAGGAACGGCTGCCGGGCGATGATCAACCCGGTACACGTCATGACAACCCATACGGCCAAAGCGCCGGACAGTGCGGGCAAAATACCGGCCGGACCAATATTGATCGGAAGCGCCAAAATACCCGCGCCAACCATGTTTCCTGTGATTATCAGCGCCGTGGTAACGATTTTGCCCCTGGAGGAACCGCCGCTATTCATACGAGTCTCCGATTCAGTATGGTAAATGATAGTTGCCGGTTACCCTATACCAAGGGATGATGATTTCAAAAGGTTTTCTAACTCGGCGCAAAATCTCCGCTTGCCAGCCGACGCGCTTTCGGTTAACCGCTTCCCTGCGCCTTTGCGCCTATTACATATTAATGGAGCACCCATGAGCAACAAAGTACAGAATACCGGACTTCGCAATATCGCCATCATCGCCCACGTCGACCACGGCAAGACCACCCTGGTGGATGCCTTGTTCAAACAGTCGGGCCTCTTCCGCGAGGGTCAGGATGTGGACGAACGCATCATGGACTCCATGGACCTGGAACGTGAACGCGGGATCACCATCGCAGCCAAGAACTGCTCGGTCTCTTGGAAAAACACCAAGATCAACATCATCGACACCCCCGGTCACGCCGATTTCGGCGGCGAGGTCGAGCGTTCCCTGTCCATGGCCGACGGCGCCATCCTGCTGGTGGACGCATCCGAAGGTCCCCTGCCCCAGACCCGCTTCGTGCTGAAGAAGGCCCTTGAGCAGGGACTGACGCTGATGGTGGTCATCAACAAGGTCGACCGCCAGGATGCCCGTCCCGACGAAGTGCTGAACGAAATTTACGACCTGTTCATCGACCTGGACGCCAACGAAGACCAGCTCGACTTCCCCCTGCTCTACGCCATCGGCCGCGACGGCATAGCCATGGAGACCCCGGAAGAACGCGGCGAGAACCTGCACATCCTGCTCGACATGATCGTGGACCGCGTCCCCGGCCCCATATTCGATCCCGAAGAGCCTTTCCAGATGCTGGTTTCCGACCTTTCCTACTCCGATTACCTGGGCCGTCTGGCCATCGGCAAGATCCACCACGGCACGGCCAAGTCCAACGACCAATTGCTCTGCCTGGCTGACGAAGGCAAGATCATTCCCCTCAAGGTGACCAAACTCCAGACTTACGACGGCCTCAAGGTCGTGCCTACCGAGATCTGCCAGTCCGGCGACATCATCGTCATCGCGGGCATTGAAGACGTGCATATCGGCGACACCATCTGCACCAAGGATTCCCCCAAGGCACTGCCCCGCATCACCGTGGACGAACCCACCGTGGCCATGCGTTTCGGCATCAACACCTCTCCACTGGCAGGCAAGGAAGGCAAACACGTCCAAACCAACAAGATCCGCGAGCGGCTGCACAAGGAAACCCTGCTCAACGTGGCCATTCAGGTGGAAGACACCGATGGCCGCGACGCATACCTTGTCAAGGGACGCGGCGAATTCCAGATGGCTATCCTGGTGGAGCAGATGCGCCGTGAAGGCTTCGAACTTTCCGTGGGCCGTCCCGAGGTCATCTTCAAATTCGACGACAACGGCAAGAAGCTGGAACCCATCGAGCACCTGTACGTGGACTGCGACGAGGCCTTCATGGGCGTCGTCACCGAAAAGATCCAGATCCGCAAGGGACGCATGACCAACATGGTCAACCACGGCACCGGCCGAGTGCGCCTTGAATTCTCGGTCCCTTCCCGCGCCCTCATCGGCTATCGCGACGAATTCCTGACCGACACCAAAGGCACCGGCATCATGAACTCCTACCTGGAGGGCTACGGCGAGTACCGCGGCGAATTCGCTTCCCGTTACACCGGGTCCCTGGTGGCCGACCGCGCAGGAAAAGGCGTGGCCTACGGTCTCTTCAACCTGGAGCCGCGCGGCCGCATCTTCATCGTGCCCGGCGACCCCCTCTACGAAGGCATGATCATCGGTGAGCACAATCGTGAAAACGACATCAACGTCAACCCCGCCAAAGAAAAGAAGCTGACCAACATGCGTGCTTCCGGCAAGGACGAGGCTGTCACCCTGACCCCGGTCAAGAACATGACCCTTGAATACGCCTTGAACTTCATCAAGGATGACGAGGAAGTGGAAGTCACTCCCCTGTCCATCCGCCTGCGCAAGACCGAACTCTCCGCCCTGGTTCGCCATCGCGAGGAAGGCAAGAAAAAGAATCCCAAGGACGTTTAGTCCGAAGAAAAGCACTACCGTCATGAGCGGGCTGCGATCTGATCGCAGCCCGCTTTGTCTTTCCCGCTCATCATTCCATTGGGACTTTTCTTCACACGAATACAGACCAAAAAGGTCTGAATTAACAGTATAATTGACGCACTATCTGTGATTATGCATAGTTTTTTCCATGTAACATACCCGGTGCAATGCACCCCACCTTCAAGGAGAAAACACATGACACGCCTCCTCACCTCCCTATTTCTGGCAGCAATCCTGGCCCTGCCCATACTGCTGGCACCTGAAGCCGCCCAAGCCGAACCTTCCGGAAAACTCATCGTGTTCCATGCCGGAAGCCTGTCCGTGCCCTTTGCCGCCATCGAGAAGAACTTCGAAGCAATGTACCCGAACGTGGATGTCCTGCGCGAATCCGGCGGTTCGACCAAAATGGCCCGCATGATCTCGGAAGTGGGCAAACCCGCCGATATCATGGCCTCCGCAGACTATGAGGTCATCGACAAGACCCTCATTCCCGGATTCGCATCCTGGAATATCCGGTTCGCATCCAACCAGATGGTTCTGTGTTACACGGAAAAATCCAAATTCGCGGACGAAATCAACGGCGACAACTGGACCGACATTCTCGGCAGAAAGGGTGTGGTATGGGGCCATTCCGACCCGAATCTGGACCCGTGCGGCTACCGTTCCCTGATGGTCCTGCAATTGGCCGAAAAATTTTACGCCAAGGCTGGCCTGTATGATGCGCTGATAGCCAACCGCCCCGAAAAGAACGTCCGTCCCAAATCCGTGGAACTGATCTCCCTGCTCCAGGCCGGACATATGGACTATGCCTGGGAATACCTTTCCGTCGCCGTGCAGCACGGCCTGAAATACGTCACCCTGGACAATCATCTCAACCTCGGCGATTTCGCCATGACTCCCTACTACGAATCCGCCAGGGTCCAGGTCACCGGAGCAAAACCCGGAACCTTTATCGAGCGCGTCGGTAAATCCATTACCTACGGCATCACCAAGATCGACAAGGCTCCCAACTCTGAAGCCGCCGACGCCTTCCTGGCCTACCTCTTCGCGCCCGATGGCGGCCTGAAGATTCTCAAGGACATGGGCCAGCCCCCGTTTGTTCCCGTCCGTACCGACGCCGCAGGCATGGCCAAGCTGCCCGAGTCCCTCAAACCCCTGGCCACTGTGGACAAATAGTTGATAAACTCTCTCGAAATCAACCGGGGAGGTGGTCGCTTGTTGCGGTCCCTCCCCGGCCGGATGTTCCTCTTCTGGAACGCCCTTGCAACGGGTATCGTACTGCTCTTCATCGCCGTCCCCCTCGGGACCACGCTGACCTCCCCGAGCCTGGAGGTGTTGACAGAGACCCTGGCCGATCCCGAGGTGCTCGCTTCCGTCTGGCTTTCCATGTCAGCCTCGGCCACGGCGGCGGCCATCGCCTTTGTCTTCGGCACTCCGCTGGCCTATTTCCTGGCCCGCAAGGACTTCCCCGGAAAGAAGATCGTGGAAAGCCTGGTGGACCTGCCCATAATGATCCCACACCCGGTGGTGGGCATCGCCCTGCTGACCATGACCAGCCCCAATGTCTGGCTCGGACGGTTTCTGCAATCCCTCGGCATCGAGATAATGGGAACGTCCACGGGCATCGTGGCCGTGCTTGTCTTCGTGGGGATGCCCTTTTACGTGAACGCAGCCAAATCCGGCATCGAATCCATCCCCCGACGGCTTGAAAACGTGTCCCGTTCACTTGGCGCAAACGCAGCTTCCACTTTTTTCCGGGTTACCCTGCCCCTGAGCTGGCGCTACATGCTGGTGGGCATGATCATGTGCATGGCCCGAGCCATTTCCGAATTCGGCGCCATCATCATCGTCGCCTATCACCCGATGGTCGCGCCGGTTCTCATGTACGAACGGTTCACCGCCTACGGCCTGAAATATTCGCAGCCCGTGGCCGTCATTCTCATCGTGGTCAGCATGGTCTTCTTCATGCTGCTGCGCACCCTGTCGCTGCCTGAAAGGAGAGATCGATGATCCGGCTGACCGACCTGCACATGACCCTGCCGGGATTCACCCTGGACAAGGTAAGCCTCCACGTGCGTGCCGGAGAATTTTTCGCACTCATGGGATCGACGGGGTCCGGCAAGACCCTGGTACTCGAAACCGTAGCCGGACTGACAAAACTCGACGGAGGCACCGTCGAACTCGACGGCCGGGACGTTACCAAACTTCCCCCGGAAAACCGTGCGGTGAGTCTGGTATACCAAGACCACTCTCTTTTCCCGCACCTGACCGTCCTGCAGAACGTCATGTTCGGTCAGCGGTATCACGGCATCGACACGACCAAAGGCCGCAAAGAAGCCCGCGCCCTGCTCTCCACCCTTGGCCTGGATCGTCTGGAAAACCGGAAACCGACACACTTGAGCGGCGGAGAAAAGCAACGGACCTCCCTGGCCCGCGCCCTGGCCTGCCGACCGGACGTCATCCTGCTGGATGAGCCTCTCTCATCCCTTGACCCGCAGTTCCGAGGCGAATTGCGCCTCACCCTCAAGGATATCCATGAGCAGACCGGTGCAACCTTCCTGATGGTCACCCACGACTTCGCCGATGCCCTGACACTGGCTGAACGCGCGGCGGTCATCCAGAACGGCTCACTGCTGCAACAGGATACCGTCGAGAACATCTTCCGCCACCCGGCCACGCCCTTCGTGGCCTCATTCGTGGGCATGACCAATGTCTTTCCCGCCAATTACTGCAACGGTGCGTGCTGTTTCGCCGGAACTTCGCTCACGGGACTGCCGGGACTGCCGGAGTGGGAGCACGGCTTTGCGGCCTTGCGTCCCGAAGACGCGGTGGTGGGAACGGCCACAGACTTTCCCGACGACTGGTACATCCTGAGGGGTACCGTTGAACGGCTGGAACGCGAGGGATTCACCTGGACTGCCATCGTGAAGTGCGGCGACCGGACAATCACCGCCATGGTGGACCGCCACCTGGTCCTGAATCGCGGCCTGGGCAACGGGTCACAAGTGGCCGTGGGTTTCTCCGGGAGACACCTGCACCACATGCCTGAAGCGGTCTGATCCTCAGCGCCGACTCTGCACCGTCACATACAGGGTCAGGCCGACCATGGTCAAAAGGATACCGGCCCACCCCATGAGGCCGGGCATCACATGGCCCAGCAGGACAGCTTCCCCGGCCAGCGAAAAGACCACTTCCATGGACTGGGTGCAGTCGGCTGCGGCCAGCTCGGCCGTGGACCCGGCGCTGTGACGTGCGACCAGAAACAGGCTCGTGGCGATGACGCCGGAACACAGTGCCACCAGGGCAGTCTGTGCCACCTGGCCCATGGACGGGGGCGGCGGCGCAGTGCATAGAATCAGCACAGCCCACAGGGGCAAAGAGCCGAGGGTGAGCAGCAAAACCCGGCAAAACGGGTCGTCCATGGCCGGGTCGTCGATGGACGGCAGAAAGGACTTCTCGCCCCTGCGCGCCTCCCAGACCAATTGATTGCCGAAGGGGTAGGCAAACGCAGCCACCAGCACGGGCAACGCGCCCATGAGCACCTCGCGAACGCCGGACTGCGATGCCTGTTCGAGGTTGACCAGGACCACGCCCGCAAAGATGATCAAAGTCAAAGCCAGGGCCTTGAGCGGCACCCTGCGACCGAAGCCGAGCAGCACCAGCGGTGTGGCCAGGATGGTGGTCTGCCAGGTGGCGGCCACCACCCAACCGGGCGCAAACACCGAACTGAAAGTGATGAGCGCATAGAACACCCCGAACCCGACGCTGCCCGCCACGGTCCAGAATATCCAATGCCGGAAGAAGAGCCTGAACGCCGACAGGCCGAGACGGGCCTTGCCCGTGACTGCCAGCCAGACCACAAGCATACCGAGCATCCAGAAATATCGCAGACTGGCGGACCAGACCCAGTGTCCGCCCTCCAGGCTCATGGCCCGGTTGAGCACAAAGGTGGAACTGAAGAACAGGGCGGCAAGGACACCTATGAGAATGATTCTAAACATGAACTCAGGGTGTTATAAAAAAACGTATATGATCGCACTGCCGAGGATCACCCCGAACAGGAGCATTTCCGGGATAACGTACAATTCGGCCCGATCAAACCCCAGCTCCTTCTCAAGCCGGTAATATCGCCAGCCCGCAAAAAGCATCAAAACCGGGCCTCCCATGAAGGCAAACTTTCCCAACGTCCCCAGTTCGCTCAGCACGACCTTGGAAATGGACGCATTATTGGACATCAGGAATGCGTCCACCTTCTCCAACAGAAAACCGAACGTCATGAAGGACAAAGACGTCCTGCACCAGGCCAAAAAAGTGCGGCGGTTGGCCAAACGCGTCCGGTTCCGCGCCAGTTCATTGCGCTCCCGAGCCATTGCCGTCCGCAAATCTTCGTGATTCGAATCTGTCATTGTGCCCTCCGCTATCCCACCTACCAGAAGTTGTTGGAAAAGTCGCTTCCTTGTTGTTGACTTTATCTCTCCAAGTAGTAACAATTTACCACATCGTTGCACCATCAACATTTGCAGGCACAATGAAAATTCCTTTCCTCAAGCAGTCCACCATCGACTATTACCGCGCCAGCCGGGAAAAGGGCATGTCCTTATTCGATTTCATCCATGGCTATGTCTATGGCCGTTGGTGTTTCCATTATATCGGACTGGCCGGGGACAAAGAACCATGGTGGCGCTACCTTTGGGTGCCCTTTATCGCTCTCATCAACTGTCACCGTCCGTTCCGCGCCACCCCGGAAAACCAGACCGGCGATCCCAACCAGAAAAAGGTCACCTGGGGCGACGCCTACCACGGCAAACCCCTGCCCCTGAACGAAGCCGTCAAATTGGTCAAGCTGGACCGCCCGGTGAACACCGAAGTTTCGGAGCACGTCCTGCCTTACACCCGCGCCCGAGAGATCATCCTGAGCAATCCGGAAAAGATCATCCTTCTGGATTGCCCGTGCCGTGCAGGCATGAAGAATCCCTGTACGCCCACGGATGTCTGCCTTCTGGTCGGCGACCCGTTCGCCACCTTTATGCTGGAACACCACCCGACCAAGACCCGGCCCATAAGCGCAGACGAGGCTGTAAACATCATCAAGGCCGAGCAAACACGAGGCCATGTTTCCCACGCCTTTTTCAAAGACGTCATGCTCGGCCGATTCTATGCCATCTGCAATTGCTGCTCCTGTTGCTGCGGTGCCATGAAGGCCCACGCAATGGGCATCCAGATGCTCTGTTCCTCCGGCTATCTGGCCGAGGTGGATGAAGAGAAGTGCGTCAAATGCGGAATTTGCGCTGAAAAATGCCAGTTCAAGGCTATCGGTTTCAACAGGAACAGCGCCTTTGTCCGCGAAGACCGATGCATGGGGTGCGGAGTGTGTACATTGTCCTGCGCCAAGGAAGCCCTGACCCTCAGGCTGGCCCCGGAAAAGGGCGAACCGCTGCTGGTGGACAAACTTTGACGATGAACATGACGCATGAAAAAACCGGCTCAAGGTAATCCTTGAGCCGGTTTTTCTTGATTTACAAGCAGCGCATCAGCCGAGGGTGATTTTGAGAGGAATGACGTGCAGTTCCCGCGACATCTCACAGGTGGCTCCCAGCTCCCAGGACGCGGAACTGCTCCCGACCGCCTCTCCTACGGCATTGGCAATGCCGGCAAGGTTGATCACTGGATGACGCGAAAAGACCTGCGGCAACCCATAGGTCAAATTACAAGCCAGACACTTGCCCGGTCGCTGAACAAGCCTGAGTTCGAAGTTCAGGTTTGTTTCTTCTTCTCCTACAAAAGCCAATGCGATATCGTAACTTCCCTCTTCAGCATCGCCGAACAATGCTTCGAAAAAAGCATCTGTACGCGATTCCGGAAAAATAGTTTTCAAACTCTCCTCAGTGAAGATCTCACCGTATCGACTCATGAATGCCCCCCATATGACTCTATTTCAGGAATGGTTCCGCCAGCAAAAAAAAGTCTGTACCTAATATCCTTGGACTGGGCAAGCGAGACGATCAACCCATGCTTCTTACAGATAAAAGAAAAACAGTCCGATACCCGAGCCCAGAAAAACCAGGCACGGCGCCACCAGCTTGCGCCAGGTCCGGGCCATGTCGCACTGAAAATATTCACACGTCAGGATGAAGCAGATATGCAGCGGCGAGATCATGACCCCGGTAAACCCGCAAAAGGTCGCCAGCACGAGGTAGGGGATCATCTGATCCTGCATGCCGAGCGAGGACAACACGCCGAGCAGCAACGGGAAAGTGGCTCCGACAAAGGCAACGTTGATGCCCGCCACCATTCCCACCAAAAACGGCAGAAACGCGGCCGATGCAAACAGGGCGGCCTCGCCCCCGGCAACACGCGCCATTTCATCCACCACGCCTGCAGCCTGCATGACGTCCTTGAACACGAAAATAGCCACAATGACGAAGAGCATCGACCAGAGGGACTTCTTCGCGAGCACTTCCTTCAGGAACTTCAGACCGAGTTGGGTGTTTTGCAGCATGACGCAAATCACACTTGCACCCAGGGCAGCGACCACTCCGAGCTCGAAAGGGATGGACGGAGCAAAGGCGGCAATGGTGGTCTCCAGGCCGATGGCCCCGACAATAGCGGTCAGAAGCGGCAATCCCTCCTTGAACGCTGCGCTCTTGCTGCGGGTGACGGGCAGATCGGGTATGACCAGATCCTTGGCGCCAAGTACGCCCGGACGCAAAAAGAAAATCCAGCCGGCCACAAGCATGATCGGTGTTCCGGGCCAGGTGTAGGCAATGAGATCCACAATCTGGATGTCGGCCAGGGCCAGGGTCAGGATGATGCCGGGATACAGCGGCCAGACCAGTTCCCATACATGCCTGAACCAATAATTGAGTACGGCCCGATCAGAATTGCGAATCTTCATGCCCTGGGACACGGTCTTGACCATGGGGGCCGAAAACACCGCTCCGCCGGGCATGGGCAGCAGCCCGATCAGGGCAGGAAAGAAGATGAGCCGAAGCCGTGGGCTGGTCAGGAAACCGGACAACGCCTCCATGAGCCGCCTGGACTGCCCGGACCGCTCCATGGCGTCGGAAAGAATCAAAATGAGTCCGACAATGGCCGCAAGAAAAATAAATTTTTCCTGGGTCAAGGCCATGATTCCCGTTTCGAAAATGGGCAAAGGTCCCAACCCGAACAACAATCCCATGGCAGCTCCACCGGCCAGTATGGAGGGGGCCAGACCGGCCTTGAGACGCATGCCCGTCAGCATGAGCAGAAAAGCGAACAGAACCTTGAGAAACGGTGCCAGCGTGGTGAAAAGCGATTCCATGTCGAGTATCCTTTGACCGGTTTCAAAACCCCGTATGGGGCCACCCCTACCCTCTTTCCTCCTGAAAGAAAACGGGAAAATCCCTTTCCGCATGTTCAGAACAGCAGGCTCATGCCGATCTGCCTCTTGCCCGGTCGGCCGCATTGAGCTATGAACTATGTGATTGAACGATCAATTTTCATTTGAAGAGGCGCATCCATGACCCCGAAACAGATACGAAAGCATATCTTTGCCACCATCATCAGCAAGGTGGAAGAACAGGATGAAGCCAAACGCCTGGAGGCCTTGAACGAATTCATGTCCGTCACCGGTACGGCGGGCAATGCTTCCGAGCAGGTGTCCAGCCTCATCCCGCCCATCATGCACGACCTCTACGTGAAGTGGATTACCATGTTCATAGACCGCCTCATGGAAACCGTCGGCCCGAAAAACATCGGACTGCTCTGTGACGGCTCCGAGGACAACAACGCCGCCTTGGTGCTGGCCTACATCATGTTCCTGGAATCGGCCCGCATGGAAAAACAGATAGACGAAGACTTGAAACAGCACGGCATGAACACGTCCGGAAACGACGAACTCGGCGACCTGGCCGCCAGTTATATCCGCACCCAGATGGCAAAAATCGCCCGGCAGGCCAACGACGAAAAGCCCAAGGGCAACGCCTAAAACACGTTTGAATAAATGATAAAGCCCTGCTTCTTTTGAGAAACAGGGCTTTTCTTATGCGGATTCGTCAACCGACGTCGCTCCCGGACCGGGCAATGGCCGCTTCCACGGCCTGGGCGATGACCTCCACCGGGTCCGGCTGCCCAGATTCGAGCAATCCCATTTGCAGATTCAGCTCCCGTTGGACCACCACGGCCTTGGGGTTGAAGTATCGGGTCCACAGGGCCGGAGCCTTTTCCGGCCGATCGAGTCGAACCAAAGTCAATCCCAGATAGAGAAAAGCATCCATATATTTCTGGTCAATGCGCAGACAACGCTCGAACTCCAACTTGGCCTGACGGTACTTGCCCACCTTATAGGAACAGACCCCCAACCGATACCGCACGTCCGCATCGTTCTTGTCCTCCGTGAGGTACTCCTTGTACCTCAGGCGCGCCTCCTCCCACTGCTCGTCGACATACAGCCCGTTGGCTTCCTTGATGATATCGATGGCTCCGGCGGTAGACGCCACGGGCTGATCCACATCCTCGTTTTTCAGACGGTGGACCGCACCAAACAAAAAGTTGCGGCGGGACTTGTCTATTTTCTTCTCGGCCATGATTCCTCCGGTCCGCAGAATACCCGTTTCACCTGTGGGGTCAAGATGCCCAACCGGTTGCCTTTTCATACGGTTCATGAAAGATTCTCCGCATGAACGAACGCTTCGGCTGGACCGGCTCGGTCCTGCACATCAACCTGACCTCGGGCACGATCTCGCACGAGCATCCCCACACTGCCCTGTACGATAAATATCTGGGCGGAAAGGGCCTGGCCGGGCACTACCTGCGCCCCCACGCCGCAAGGGAGTACACAGACCCCCTGCTGCCGCTGCTCATTTTCACCGGTCCCTTGACCGGAACCATAGCCCCGACCTCGGGACGCGGCACCATCATGTCCCGCTCCCCCCTGACCGGGACCATCTGCGACGCCTCGGTAGGCGGCAGGCTGCCCACCCAGTTGAAACGGGCCGGGTACGATGGACTGGTCATCACCGGACAAAGTGATTTTCCCTGCGGCATCGAAATCCGTGACTCCGATGTCCGCCTGGTCGAGACCGGCCTGTGGGGCGAGACTACGGATACGGTTTTCACCAAGCTGGAAACCATGAATCCCAAAGGCGTGTCCATAGCCTGCATCGGACCGGCAGCAGAAAACGGATCGCGCATGGCCTCCATCGCCGTGGACCGCCGCCACGCAGCCGGACGAGGAGGATTGGGCCTGGTCTGCGCGGCCAAGAACCTCAAATACCTGACCGTCATGGGCACCGGGAATATCCGCGTACACAACCAAGCCGCCCTCACGGAAGCGCGGGAGGAAATCCTGCGGCTGACGGCTGCATCACCCGTGCTCATGGGCCAACACGGTTTTTCCCGCTGGGGAACCGGAGCCCTATTCGACCTGATCGATGCCCGCCGAATGATGCCCACGGACAATTTCACGAAAACCCGGTTCGAGGACACTCCCCGCATCAACGCCGCCGCCTACAACCACCGATTCTCACCCCGAAGCCATGGTTGCATGGGCTGCCATATTCTCTGCCGGAAAATCGCCGAAGACGGACGAAACATGCCTGGATTCGAGACCATGTCGCACTTCACGGCACTCATCGGCAACACGGACATGGAATTGGTGTTGGCGGCCAATGACCTGTGCGGCAGGCTCGGGCTTGACCCTGTCTCGGCAGGATCGACCCTGGCCTGTTACCGCGAAATTACCGGACAGGATTTCACGCCGCATAGCCTGCTCAATGCCCTTCATGAAATGGCTCAGGGCGGCGACCTCGGCCAGGGATCATCGACTTTTGCACAAACCTGCGGACACCCGGAAGCCTCCATGACGGTCAAGGGCATGGAACTGCCCGCCTATGATCCGCGCGGGGCCTACGGCATGGCGCTTGCCTATGCCGTGAGCACTCGGGGCGGCTGTCACTTGCGAGCCTACCCCATCAGCCACGAAATTCTTCGAAAGCCCGTGGCCACGGACCGTTTTTCCTTCAGCGGCAAGGCGCGCATCATCAAGATCGCCGAAGACATGAATGCAGTGGTGGACTCCCTGACAGCCTGCAAATTCACCTTTCTCGCGGCTGGTCTGGAGGAATACGCCAAGGCCTTCACCGCTGTCACCGGCCTGGAGACATCGGGCCAAGCCCTGCTCGAAATCGGCGAACGCATCTATTACAATGAACGCATCATGAACGCGGAAAACGGATTTTCGGCCGAAGATGATGACTTGCCCGAACGCTTTTTCACCGAACACGGCACTTCCGGCGGCGGCGTCACGATCAAGCCCATCGACCGCCAAGAATTCATCCAGGCCCGAGAGAATTACTACACAGTGCGCAGACTGGACCACAACGGCAGGCCCATCCCGGAGATGATCAAAAAACTGGGGCTTGAAGCATGAAAAAACTGTGCGACAAATACGCCGCCAAACTGGCCGCCCAGGGACTGACCGCATCAAACGGACCGGACGCGCCGCTCATCGGCGGGCTGGATGCGAAGCTGGTCTGGAACCGCGAAGACCAGCGCACCAAGGAACTGGAGAAGCTCTTCGACCTCCTGTCCATCAATTCCCTGGTCTTTTCGCGGCCTGCCGAGCCGTACCGGACCATCCTCGATTTCCTGGCCCGCCGCCATCCCGACACCATCCGGCCAGAAGACACTGAAACGCGCACCTTCCTGCACGACATCCCGATCTGCCATGAATTTTCCGCAGCAGCCATCGCCAAGGGACTCAAAAAACGCAAGGCCGTCATCCTTCCGGGCCAGGGGATCATCTCCTGCGGCACGGTCAGCCCTGAGCAGGGATTCGTATTCTACTCCTCCACCATCTTTTCCTGTTTCGTGCTCTTCTTCTCCGACTACCTGACCCAGGCCAGACTCGGGACGCTGGACCCGGAGTACCGCGAGACCTTCAAGCTGGTTGCGAGCCAATTGCCCACGCCGCGCACCGTACCGCCCAAACTTGCCCAGGGTCCGCTCGACAACGATGAAAATGTGCTTGCAGCCATGACAGAAGCGGGCCGTCAAGTGGTCGGCTATGGCCTGGTGGACTCCTTTTTCGGCAACATTTCCTTTCGGTTGGATGATATCGTCTTCATATCTCAGACCGGCAGTTCACTGGACGAGCTTGCAGGATGCATTGACGCCTGTCCCATGGACGGCAGCGCCACCACCGGGCTGACCGCGTCATCCGAGTTGACCGCCCACGAAGATGTCTACCGCCGCTCCGACTACGCCTGCATCCTGCACGGCCACCCCAAGTTCTCGGTGATCATGTCCATGGACTGCGCCCGCGACCAGTGCCCCAACCGGGGCCAGTGCCACATCAAATGCACTGAATGCCGGACCGTGGACGGCATCCCCATCGTGCCGGGCGAGGTCGGCACCGGCCCCACCGGACTGTGCAACACCCTGCCGCCTGCCATGGCCTCCCACGGCGCGGCCATTGTACACGGACACGGCCTGTTCGCAGCGGGCGAAACAGACTTCAGCCAGGCCTTTTCCCGACTGCTGGACATCGAAAACCAGTGCCGGGAACGCTACTTCAAACGGGTGAGAGAATATGACTAGCACCACATCTTCCGGCTTTCGGCCAGTTCCCGTTCTCGCTTTTCTGGCCCTGACCCTGGGCTTCACCTGGACCCTGGAAATCTTACTCATCAGCGATGGGCTACGCTTCGACGACCTGGTCGCCCAATCCGCGCCCGCCCTCTGGCTGATGGGCGTCATGTGGATTCCGGGACTGGTCGGGCTGGCCGTGGCCGGATTCATGGAACGCACACGCCCCGGCGGCTTGGTTTCGTCCCTGAACCTGCGGCTCGGGTCCGTGGGGCCGTATTTCGCAGTAGTCCTCCTGATTCCCCTGGCCTACGGCATCATGTACCTGCTCACCTATGGGGCCGGACTGTCGGGATACGACCCGAATCTCTCGCTGTTGGCCGCGCTGACCGGCACCGAAATCGACCCGGCCTCCGTGTTCGAAGTCATGCTGCCCCTGTCCGTGGTGCTGGGACCGCTCATAAACTTCACTTTCGGCCTGGGCGAGGAACTGGGCTGGCGCGGCTTCCTGCTGCCGCGGCTCATGCCGCTGGGCAAGCCCACGGCCTACGTCCTCCTCGGACTGCTCTGGGGCCTCTGGCACGCACCGCTCATTTACGCAGGGTTCAACTATCCGGGCTATCCGGTGGGCGGCATGATCATGATGTGCCTGCTCTGCACGGCCTTTGGACTGTTCCTGAACGAAATGACCCTGCATTACCGCTCGTCCCTGCTGGCCGGTTTCATCCACGGCACTGCCAACGCCCAGGGATACGGCATCTGGATGTGGCTGTTCCCGGACGCCCACCCGCTCCTTGGCGGTTCCGCAGGACTGACCGGCGTGCTCGTCTGGCTGGTCGTATCCGGGCTGGCCATGGCTGCCCTCTCCCGACTGAAGCGCGACTAATCCGCCTTCCCATAAAAGAAGCCCCCGCTCTGCGGGGGCTTAAAACATGTTTTCTGCTGGAGGTTACCGGATGACGGGCCTCTACCAAAGGATCATTGTTTGTTAAAAGGTTGCCTTGAAACACTGTCCGATTCGATGAATCTTACGGGTTGTGGCGTTACCTGGAAACACTCCTTTGACTTGATTCAACCATACGCCATCGGCGAAGGATTGCAAGAGGCTTTTACGACTTTCTAGAGTTTTTCGAAATATTCCTTTTCCGCACCACACTGGGGACAAACCCAGTCTTCCGGCAGATCCTCGAACTTGGTGCCGATGGCAATATTATGCTCAGGGTCACCTTCTGCCGGATCATACACATAACCGCAAGGGCATTCCCATTTATCCATAACTGATTCCTCCGTGTTTTTTTCGTTCAAAACAACCGTAGCAAATCAGGATTGAGTTTCAACCCTTTTCAGAGAATAACCATTATTTATAACAAGGGAAGCTGATCGTCTTCCATGCGCATCTTCAAATGCTGGTATGCCTTGGCCGTGGCCACCCGGCCACGCGGCGTACGCTTCAGGAACCCGCATTGGATAAGATACGGCTCATAAATGTCCTCAATGGTCCGCACCTCTTCAGCACAGGCTGCAGCAATGGTCTTCAATCCCACAGGACCGCCGTTGAAATTCTCGACCATCAGGGAAAGAATCTTGCGGTCCATGTTATCCAGCCCGTACTGATCCACTTCCAGCCGTTCCAGCGAGGATTCAGCCAGTTCCTTGGTGACAACGCCGTCCCCGTGAACCAGGGCATAATCACGCACACGCCGGAGCAGCCTGTTGGCAATACGTGGAGTGCCGCGCGCGCGGCGGCCGATAGCCAGGGCACCGTCGGGCTCCACTTCCACACCCAGAATGACTGCAGCCCGCTCCACGATGCGCCCCAGTTCCTCGGGAGAATAGAATTCGATGCGGAAGATACAGCCGAACCGGTCGCGCAGAGGCGAGGTGAGCAGTCCGAGCCGGGTGGTGGCCCCCACCAGAGTGAACGGCTCCAGGTCGAGCTTGACCGTGCGCGCACCCGGACCGGAACCGATGACCAGGTCGATCTGAAAATCCTCCATGGCCGGATAGAGCACTTCCTCCACGGTGGCGGGCATACGGTGAATCTCGTCGATAAACAGGATGTCACCCCTATCAAGATTGGTCAGAATGGCCGCCAGATCGCCGGAACGCTCCATAACCGGACCGGAGGTGGAGACCATGTTCACGCCAAGTTCCGAGGCCATGATGCGGGCCAGGGTGGTCTTGCCCAGACCGGGATTGCCATAGAAAAGGGTATGGTCAAGTGAGCGGTCACGCTCCTTGGCGGCCCTGATGAACACATCAAGGTTGGTACGCAGGTCCACCTGCCCGATGAATTCGGAAAGACTTCTGGGACGGACGTTTTCCTCTGGGAGGGTGCATTTGCTCATGAGCGTGCCGCGTTGATCTTCTTGAGCACCGCACGGATGGCACCGGCGGCATCGAGATCGGGTTCTTCATCGAAGGTCTCGATAATCATGGGTCGAATTTCATCTTCAGAGTAACCCAGGCCCTTGAGTCCCGCAAGGGTATCCAGGTATTCACCCTGCGGTCCCTGCGGCGCGCTTCCGGCCTTGACTGTCACGCTTTTCAACTTGTCCACCTTGTCCTTGAGATTCCACAAAATCTGCTTGGCGGATTTGGGACCGATGCCCGGCACCGTGGAGAGCGTGTCCACATCCTCGCGGAAGGCGATCTCGCGCAGGTGGTTTGCATCGAACATGGACAGGATGGCCAAAGCTTTCTTCGGTCCCAATTTATCAATGGATATGAGGGTGCGGAACAGGTCCAGGTCGTCGGCAGTAAGGAAGCCGAACAGGTCGATGGCCTTCTCTGCCACCTGGGTATGCACGAACAGCTGCACCTCACCGCCCCGACCCGGCAGTTTGGCAATGACCGAGGTGGGCGCGGCCACTTCATATCCCACCCCACCCGGGGTGAGCAGAACCAGCCCTCTTTCGTCGGCAGACAGCAGTTCACCCTGCAAATATGCGATCATGGAAATCCTCCGTTGCAGGACATTATATGATTAGCCGATGCAATTCAAAGGGAATCCTCTGTGACCGCCAAGCACGATTCGGGAGCGGGAAAAAGGAAAGCAAGGAGGGCACGAAACGGAACCATCCTGCTGCAAAAGAGTACAGGATCACCTGATTTACCCAGGGGGAAGTTAGGCATTTGTAGAATTTTTCCGGATCACATGCCGGTCAGCTTGCGCATCCGCCGTTCGTTCAGATGGCAGATGGCCACGGCCAATGCGTCAGAGGCGTCTTCGGGCCAGTCCGGTTTTTTCAGCCCCAGGCAGTTGGCAACCATGAAAGCGACCTGGGACTTGGGCGCACTGCCCACGCCGACCAGGTTCTTCTTGACCTTGGTAGGCTCGTATTCACCCATGGAGATACCGTTGACGGCACAGGCGGCCATACAGACCCCCCTCGCCTGCCCGAGCTTGAGGGCTGACGAGGGGTTTTTTGATACGAATACATTTTCGATGGCAGCCTCGACCGGGCAATGCTGCCGGATAAGAACCTGCAGCTGCTCGAATATGACGCCCATGCGGGTCGCCATATCCTTTTTCACCGGGGTGCGGATGGTACCGGTGGCCACCAGTTCTGCCTGACCGGAAATCTCCCGGACAAAACCGTAGCCCGTCACCCGCGTTCCGGGGTCCAGACCGAGGACGACCAGGCCTTCCGCCATTCCGACCGCCTAGTCTTCGTCGTCAAACATGCCGTCGGGGAAATCGGCATTCATATAGACGTTCTGGGTGTCTTCGTTGTCGTCCAGCGCATCGAACAGGGTCATGACCTTCTTGCCTGTGGCTGCATCCACGGGAATGAGATTTTCGGGGACCTGGTTGAATTCGGCGGATTCGAACTCCATCCCGGCTTCCGTGAATGCCTGCTGGACAGCCATGAAATCGTTGGGTTCGGTATGCACGGTGAAGGACTCGCCGTCATCGATGATATCTTCGGCACCGGCTTCGAGGCCGACTTCCATCAGTTCGTCTTCGGTGTACTTGTCCTTGTTGAAGACAATGACGCCCTTGCGGTTGAACATGTACGAGACCGCGCCGTTTTCAGCCATGTTGCCGTTATGCTTGGTGAAGGCGTGACGGATTTCAGCCACTGTGCGGTTCTTGTTGTCCGTGGCGACTTCCACGAGCATGGCCACGCCGCCGGGACCGTATCCCTCGTACATGGTCTCGAACAGATCGCCGCCGGCCAATTCGCCGGTACCCTTCTTGATGGCGTTGTCGATCTTGTCCTTGGGAAGGTTGACCTGCTTGGCCTTCTGAATGGCCAGGCGCAACGTGGAGTTGTCTTCGGGGTTGCCGCCGCCAGCCTTGGCTGCCAGGATGATATCCTTGGCTGCCTTGGTGAAAAATTTCGCTTTTTTGGCGTCCTGACGCCCCTTGCGATGCTGAATGTTAGCCCATTTACTATGTCCGGCCATATTCCCTCCTGAATATCTCGATAAAAATTAGTGTCGGTTGGTCCAATCTTCTACCCGTCAACGCCCTTAAAGCCAAGTGCCACGATAAATATCTCTTTGCTTTCGGCACGGGAGCTGTGGGGTTTGAAATTTTTCAATGTATTGAAGTACGGCCTGACCATGTTGCGATAATCCCCGATCTCGCCGCCCTCAAAAATCTTGACCGCAAAATTCCCGCCCTTTTTGAGGTATTTCAACGCCACCTCAAAGGCCCGTTGGCACAGTTCCAGGGAGTTGGCCTGATCCGCGAATTTTATTCCGGTTGTCTTGGGGGCCATATCGCTGATAATGACATCAAAAGGCATGAGCGGCTCCATGGCCTCCAGCAATTCCGGCGAGTCCGAGAACACGTCTGCCTGCAAGAAGGTGATGTTGTCCTCAAAGGCATGCCGGGTTTCCTGAATGTCCACACTGAGGACTCGGCCTTCCCTGCCGACCTTTTCCCCGGCGAACTGAGTCCAGGAACCGGGGGCTGCGCCCAGGTCAAGCACGGTCTGGCCCCTCTTGAAGATGTGGAATTTTTTATCCATCTCCTTGAGTTTGTAGACCGAGCGGGCGGCGTAGTTTTCCTTTTTGGCCCGTTTGAAGTATTTGTCCTGATATTGTTTCATGGTGTCGCTCCTAAAGTCCGGCGTGGAGCGACTTACTAGCCGAATCCGCCGCAAAAGCCAAGTGAACGAAGTGTCCAGAACCCGACATATAACCGTTATCGATGAAATTGGCATGACCAAATCCATGCCCGCCACCAAAACTCAATTCGAGTGGCGCGTCAACCGGACTCTTGACGAGGCCCCTGTGGTCTTTCTCGGGCTTGGACCGGAGCCGAACAAGCTCCCGGAATGGTTTGATTTACCAAACGAGGAAATCTACTATTACCTTGAGAGTCAGGACTTCATTGACCAGGTGGACGGATGGGAGCAACTCGTCCCGACGAATTTCGAACGCATCACCCCCGAAGAGTTCACCATCGAATCTTCAAGCAATGCCCATGTAACCCGCTACCTGCCGGTGCAGAAAGCCTTCCCGTCATTCTTTGCCCCGCTCACGGCACGGCTCTCGCTCCACAGCGGCACCCGCCCCCGGTTGAACAAGACCGTCTGGCTGCCCACGGGCGACGACGACCTTTTGGTCAAGGAATTGGCCCATGCATTCAGGGCCAGGGGATACTCGGTGACCCTGATCGACCACGAAGCCTTGGGAAAATATCCGGGCAGCACCCTGCCAGACCTGTTGCAGCAAGGCGTGCCCGACCTTTTTTTCTCAGTCAACTTCAAGGGGCTGGACCACTTCGGCCTGGGCCATGCCATTCTGCGCGAAGCCGGGGTCCAGGTGGCTGTCTGGCTGGTGGACAACCCGTTCAATATACTGACCACGGTCAAATCCGCCTACTGGAAAGACATCCGTCTCTTTGTCACGGACCACAGTTTCATCGGCCCACTCATCGAGATTGAAGCCCGCTGGGTGACGCACCTGCCGTTGGCCACATCGCGTGACATCTTCGAGGCCTCCGGCACCCTTCCGGACCACGCCACTGGATTGGAGGGCCATCTGATCTTTGTGGGCCGTTCCCGATTCCCGAAGATGGACCAATTCTTTGCCGGAGAAACCATAGACAGCACTGATGTGGACGAAGTCCTAAGCGACAGCGGGTCCACGCGATTCGACTACCACTGGTGGCGGGAACGGCTGGGCATTACCCCGCTCTGGCCGGGCAACCAGGGCCGGGCCGTGGGTGCAGGCACGGAATTCGCCTCACACAACTGGAAACGGCGCTGCCTGGAGTCGGCCGGCAAGGTCATCATCTTCGGCGACGACGGCTGGAAAGGCATCAAAAACGCGGACGTGCGCCCCTTTGTGGACTACTACGCCCACCTGCCCGCCATCTACCGGACCGCAGCGGTCACCCTGAATGTCACAGGTATGCAGCTCCCTGCCGGACTGACCCAACGCCACTTCGACGTCTGGTGCGCGGGCGGCTTTCTCATCACCGATGCCCACCCCGGCCTCAAAATTTTCCCAGACGAACTGGTCGCCCCTGTCTCTTTCACCCGGCCCGACGAAATACACGACCTGGTCATCCGTTTTCGCGAAGACACCAAAGCCAAACAGGAGCTGCGCCGAGCCTGGCAGGAATGCATCCAACAGAATCACACCTACCTGAACCGTGTGGATACCGTACTCACGGCCTTGAGCCTCTGATCACCCCCTTCTCAAAGTGCTTGTGGTCACGCCCAAAAAGCGATAACAACCGAGCACCAATGGGGACGTAGCTCAGCTGGGAGAGCACTGCCTTCGCAAGGCAGGGGTCGAGAGTTCAAATCTCTTCGTCTCCACCAAATAAAACAAGGACTTACGGAGACAATCCGAAAGTCCTTTTTTGCTCGGTAATACTGGGCGGCAATACAAATGGTATCTTTTTGATACTGTTGTTGGCCCTATTGTCACTCCCCTTATTCGGCTGCGCAACACGCCCACCACTGCCCGCTGTGCGGCCGATCTGGTTGGGGTGAACTTCAAAACAGCCACCTTTTACTTTCATCGGCTCCGAGAAATTATAGCGGAAGAAGAGTCCAATGAAGAAATGGACTTTGGCGAATTCGAGGTCGATGAAAGCTACTTCGGCGGCAAGCGCAAAGGTAAACGAGGTCGTGGGGCCGCAGGCAAAGTACCTGTTTTTGGAATCCTCAAAAGAGGCGGGAAGGTATACACGCAGGTAATTCCCAACGCGAAGAGCAAAACCTTGATGCCGATCATTCGAAAGAAAGTTCGGCCGGACAGCATTGTTTATTCAGACGCGCTATACAGCTACAATGTGCTGGATGTCTCGGAGTTCAAACATTTCAGGATTAACCATTCAAAACTGTTTGCCGACAAGCTGAACCATATCAATGGAATTGAGAACTTTTGGAACCAGGCCAAGCGTCACATGAAGAAATTTAATGGTATCCCAACCAAAAACTTTCCTCTATTTTTGAAGGAATGTGAGTGGCGGTTTAATACACCAAGTCCACGAACACAGTTTAGGCAACTGAAACAGTGGGTTAAAAAGCATATGGGCTAGTTATCTGGTACAGCCCCTTTTTATTTATCTTTCGGATTGCTACGTGAGGGGGAGCGTAAAAACCAAGCCAAAACGGGAACGGCTATTCCTACCCCAATTAGCATCCATGCGAACAGCTTCGGATACATAATTGGGACATCGTAATGGTGCATAGTCCCATTCAGTAATCCAAACGTTCCTGCTGCAACTAGGGTCAGCCCCAGACCTATTTCAGACACTTTCACTCGCATTATTTCTTCTTTCTCCAATCGTTATACTCATCATACGCTTTACGTGTCCCGCTGCCCCAATAGCCAGGCCAAGACGCAGGAGGCGGTCCCGGCTCCAAAGCACCGGAGGCAAAGTCTGACGCAGCTTTCGAGCCCGCCGCCAACTTATCCGGATGCTGCATCGCAGCCGCCACAGCCGCAGGAGCCGCCTTTGCCGCACCTGCCGCGCCGACAATGCCGGAATTGATCCCGATCACCTTGTCCATGGCATCATGGACGCCCTCGGTGGCCGTGGGCTTGTCCGTGCCGTAATCCTTGTCGGTCTTCTTGCCGAACCAATCCGCAGCCTTGGCCGCCAGGTACGATCCGGTGGCACTGATGGCGGTCGCGCCTGCCATGCCTGCCACCAAGGGCAGGAGAATCGGCAGTAGTCCTCTCGGATCGTTGGCATTGACCGGATCATCCAAGCAGTACCCATACCAGTCCGGGTCGCCGCCCCTGTCCCCGATGGGATCGGGCGCGGTCCACCTGCCGGTGAAGGGGTCGTAGTCCCGCCAACCGAAGCGGACAAAGCCCAGGTCCCGGTCATGCAGGCCGCCTGCAAAGCCGATGGGCACGCGCAGGCCCGGATTGGTGTCCTCGATGATCCCACCGAAGGGATCGTAGAGGACTTCCTTTATCACGTCGCCGTCCGCGTCGGCAACCACGCGTAGGGAGCCGACCTGGTCATAGTGCAGGGTGAATACGCCCCCGTCCCCGCGCCGCATGGCCGAGGGCAGCCGCTCGTCGGCCCCGTACCCGAACTCGTAGCCCATGCGCCCGTCGTGAAACGCGCCGAGCCGGACGAAGTCGATCCACCGGTAGGCCTCGACGAGTTGGCCGTTGAAATACTTGGCGGCCCGCCTGCCGTCCTCGTCGTGGCGGTAGGCGTAGACGCGGCCCCGGTTCTCCACCTCCATCTTGAGCAGCCGGTAGTCCGGCGCGTACTCGTACAGGTGGTACGTGCCACCGTTCGACCAGATGGAACGGAACCCGTTGTCGTCGTGCGTGTACCCGTTGTTGCCAGCGCTCATAAGCCGGTTGTCCAGAGTATAGCGATAATCGCGATAGCCGGATCCCACGGTGGCAGGGAAGTAATCCCGCTGTCGGCGGCCTTCCCGGTCGTACCAGCACTGGCAGATGAGCCGGTTGTCCAGGTGCGCCTCGAAGAGCCTCCCGGCCTTGTCGTAGGCATACTTCCAAACAACGGGTCGATCGGCCACGGTTTCGATTTTCTCCACGATTCGACCGTTCCGGTCGTGCTTCAGCCTCATTTCAAATACGCTCATATGAATCTCCCTCGGGCCACTGAGCTGACGGCCCTGTCTTTGTTTGCGGAGAGCATACCACGGGTTTTCCGGCCCAAATGAGCGAAACACGGCGTTGTCGGCTAAATGCATTCTCATGTCGGTGAAAAACATTCTCATGTCGGTGAAAAACATGTTTCGGTCGACCGATTGTGCTTGACAGCTTTTAAAGCCCCGCAAATCAACCGCCTCAACCGCCCGAGCTGCCATCGAAACGGGCAGTCTGGGAGTATCCCCAGACTGCCCTGATTTTGCTTATTCGAAGAACTGACCATTGCTGATGCTCACATTGGAACTTGCAGCAGGGGCGGCTTTTTCATTGGTTATTGTGATGAGGCGCTCTCCTCCTTTCTGTCGGTCAACTTTTATACCTGACTTTCTCAGGAAAGCCTGACAGCGAGTCAACCGCTTACCAAGAGCCGATGGGGTTTGCGGCCAGAACCTCAGTCTGGTGATACGCTCATCCACAACTCCATCAAGCGCCTGCAAAAGGGCCGAGGGAGTACCTTCCCACTGGGCCGCCTTTGACATCAACGAGTGGATCGCATTGGCGACATGATCAGAGTCCAAAGCGCGTTCGATGGACTCGTCCTGATTGCTTCCATAGGCTTGCTGGAACTCTCCAGGCTCCCATGGCATTACTTCTTCACCCGCGACGCACCAGTGCGTGAAGTCCGCCATCCTCGGTGGATTTTCGACCTGAACGGTATGCTTGTTCTTCAGGGCGCACACGACACCATCACACAGACCACCTAGTATTTTGGGAGCGGCTGCATCGATTGCCAGCGACAACTCCAATTCCGTCAGCCTGTTTTCAGGTTTTATCACCGGCAGAGTGACTCGGAGACTCCGATCAGCCAGATCATGACGGTCTGCAACCTGATCGATACCGTTGAGGACGATAGGACGCATGATTGTAAACAGAGCCTCTTCATCATTTGTAAACAACTTCCGGGCCGAGAAACTGCCGCCGGTAGCCATGCAACCTAGCTCACGCAATAAGGACGCCATACGGATTGCCGCGCCTGAGGCTAAAAACGACGTAGGCTTGGCAGTTGAGAGGCGTATAGGCGATACAATTTGCAGGAGAATCGACGCGAAAAATGGACAGAAGGCTTACGGCAAGGCTATTTCCGAAAAAACACCATGAGAGGAGTAAACAGTAACCACGATGCCGGAAGAGATGGATCAACGCCTGAAACAACAAATAACATGAACTGATTCCTTTCCCCTACCCGTTAACGAATGAAATCCCGGGAGCACTGCTTGGCATTGTCAACTCCCTCAGGGCTTGATGGTGATTACGCCCTTTGGCCAAGGCAGTATATCATCGTGAGGCTTTGGTTCACCGCACTGAGCAGCCCACAGGTTGTCTAAAACCAGATCAAGGTCGCCTTGTTCATCGTCTTTGACCCATTCCGTCAGACAACCAAGGACCTGATATGCTTCTGCACAATCACCCTGGAGACGTTCAACCTCTGCCTCTAAATGCTTTATTCTTTCCTCTTTATTCATAACTTTTCTTGACACTCTTTGCCCTCAGGGGCAACCAAGTGAACTCAGAATCTTAGTAAGGCATGCATGGAAATCTTAGGACATGGTCAGAAAATAGGACTTTAAGTTCTTCCTCTCATGCGGAATTAGGCAGACACCTCGCTAACTCCTGAAATTATGGGGAGGGGAAATCCTCATAATTCTAGCCTGCCCACATTTTGTTTTCCCCACAGCTCACCGTCCGCCACCAGAGCAGACGGCACTCGATCAACGCTCCTGTTCAAAACAAAAAAGCCCTCATCCTCCGAGGTCGCACACATCCCCCAGGCAAAGAAAAAGGCCTCTGCAAAATGCAGAGGCCTCTCTCGATCGATTATTATGTGAGACTAGAATCGTTCAAACTCTTCGTCCTTGTCCATCTCGAGCGCGATTCCTGCCGAGCGTTTCGGCGAAGACTGTTTAGCGGTCGGCTTGGAGGTCGGTTTGGACGCAGCCAATGCCTTGGCTGGTTTTCTGGTGGCGACCACCTGCTTGCGGTGCCCCGCATCTCCAAGATTGAAGAAGGATACGGTATCCTGGAGTTGCGTTGCCTGACTGGACAACTGACTCGAAGTTGAAGACATCTCTTCGGAAGCTGCGGCGTTTTGCTGGACAACGCTGTCGAGCTGTTGGATCGCCAAATTGATCTGAGAAGCTCCGCTGTTCTGTTCATTACTTGCGGTGGTGATCTCCTCGACCAGTTCCGCGGTACGCTGAATGTCCGGGACCAGTTTGCCGAGCAGTTCACCGGCCCTGTCCGCCACATCCACGCTCTCGGTCGCCAGCAGGCTTATTTCGCCAGCCGCAAGCCCGGACCGTTCCGCCAGTTTCCTGACTTCCGCCGCAACAACAGCAAATCCCTTGCCATGTTCGCCCGCACGAGCGGCCTCAATGGCGGCGTTCAGGGCGAGCAGGTTGGTCTGCCTGGCAATTTCCTCGATGATACTAATCTTGTCGGCGATTTCACGCATGGCGGTAACAGCTTCGGATACAGCCTTTCCACTATCCTCAGCCTGCTTGGCGGCTCCGTCGGCCAGAATCTGAGTCTGGGCGGCATTTTCTGCATTCTGACTGATATTGGAAGCCATTTCTTCCATGCTGGAGGAGACTTCCTCAATGGAGGCCGCCTGTTCCGTGGCACCTTGGGACAATGCCATTGAAGTGGATGACAGCTCGTCGGAACCGGAAGCAACGTTATCTGTAACACTTCGGACATCACCCACAACGCTCCTGAGTTTACCCCCCATATCTGCAAGGGTCGAAGCCATGACACCGATCTCGTCTTTCTGGTCGATATCAAGACGAGCCATAAGATTGCCGGAAGCAATCTCCTTGGCGAAGTCAACGGCCTTGACAAGAGAACTGGTAATGGCCCTGACGAGCAGGAAAACAACGACAACAACCAGGAGAATGGCCGCGACAGTCAAAATGATACTCAAATAGAGGAAGGCATCAGCGTCCTCATAAATCTTGGCTTTGGGTATGGCTATACCGATGGACCAGGGAGTATCTGTACCTCGTATCAGAATAGGCTGAAGCAGGAACAAATATTCTATGTCATCAAGGGGAGATTTTATGAACGCTTCGAACTTCTTTCCGGTCTCCAGGGAGGATATGAGGCTCGATTTCAACTCGGCGGGAAAGGCTTCGGTGATACTTTTACCGACAACGGTACCGTCAGGGTGCGCAACACAATATCCCTTGTTGGAAGAAATGAATGCGTACCCTGTACCCATGGGTTTGATGCCATCCACCATTTTCTGGAAAGCGCTCAAAACGAAGTCAATGCCGACGATGCCGATAAACTTGCCGCCATCCCGAACGGGAACGCTGATGGTGGACATATTTGTCTTGGCGACTTCCGTGTAATATGGCTCGGTCAGAAATGGACCATTCCTGTCACGAGGGCCCTTGTACCACATTCGGGTGTTCGCATAGTCGTACTTGGTCAGGTTAACGACTTTCAACCCGCCGCTCTCGTGCCACCAGTAATTTCCGTAAGCACCTCCCATGTGCTCCCACATGGGATCACCGGTGGCATGGAAATCCGCGTCCTTGCCATCCAGGGCGTTGGGTTCGAAACAGGCCTGGATTCCATAAAACGATTCGTCCGACAACAGCACCTGTTTCTGGATTTCATCGATGATCGTGCGGTCAATAAGTGTGCGGTCCTTGACCATCCCCTCGATTACGGCGGCGGTAGTGACGCTGGCATCAAGAGCTTTTTCAATGTCGCCCTTTATCTGATTTCCATATCTGTTCGCCATTTCTTCGGCAATTTCCTTGGCGGAATCAATGGATATCGTTTCCGTTTTCGAAACAACGATAGCAGTATACACTACAAGAATAAGTGAAACGACCAAGCATACGCTTCCACCAATTTTAATACGTAATGAAAGATCCTTGAAAGCCATGACATACTCCCTTGATTGGTTTCCCTCGAATACTCTAATTGTGAGCGGCCATTATATGCTATTATAATCCTGCGATGGAATTCCAAACATGGAGCCAATAATTAAACAAAAAGTGTATCCGGAAAAAAGGATCTTCCCAACTTGTATGGCTTCACCAGGTTATGACCAGAAAAAAACCCCGTCGATATCTCTCGGCGGGGATTTATTATGTCAATTCGATGACCGGCTACTGCTTGAAATTCCTGTCCAGTATTTCCTTGTATGTCCCGTTTGCCTTGAGGGTATCCAAGGCTTCCTGCCATTGGACGATGCTTTCGTCCGAGACGTCAGAGGAAAATGCCAGCCATGCGGAGGAATCGCCGTATTTGACGTTGGTACGCTCGAAATCTGCGGGATTAAGGCCCACATTCTTCACCATATAATAATAGGTGCGCTCGCCCATTAGCACGAGGTCGATACGGCCATCGACCAGCTTCCTGTAGCTCGATGCATAGGTCGGCCCCACATCGAGATTGGTAAATCCATTGGATGCAAGGGTCTGATGGGTGTAGCCGTCCTTGCGCACTCCGATTCGCTTCACTTTCCGGACATCATCCAGTGAGTCGACCTTTAGGGGACTGCCCTGGCGCTTGAAAAAAAAATCGCCTTCTCCGAAGATCGGGCCAACCCATTTGAACAACGCTTCCCGCTCGGGAATTCGCACAATGGCAAACATGGCCTGCTTAGGCCCACGCTGGGTCTGCTCGTAAGCCCGCAGCCATGGGGCTTCCACCAACTTGCTGTCGTCTCCGATCAATTTCTGTATTTCCACAACCATTTCCGTGGCCACGCCGTAAAGCCTGCCGTCTTCGGAATAGACCAGAGGAGGATAGACAATGGCCTGCATCGTGAACCCATCGGCTATTGCAGCGCCAGGTAAGACCAACAACAAATATGCCAGTATAACTGATAGTAAACGCACCCAGTCTCCCTTAAATGTAATCACAAAAAAAAGCATATCCACCAAACCAAGTCCATTATTTTTCTGCACATCAGGCTATTCCTTAAAAAACATAATGCTCGCCTTCATGTTGTGTACAGTTTTAGACTCGAATCTGAATCACTTAACATCGAAACCCCATACCACATCCTGTTTTTTAATGACTTCCCCTTGGGGATGGGATAATTGATATGATGATCCGCTTTTGAATCAGCAGCTTGTCAGGAGTTCAGTGCATGCAGGAAAAGCTTCCCGTAGACATCCCATTCCATTCGATACTGAACCATCTGGATGTACCAGTCATTGTTGTGGATACTTCACGGCTTGTCGTGTACGCCACTCCAAGTGCGGAAAAGACGTTCGATTACGAGCCAGGCAAAATGCATGGCACGGACCTGATTCGGGTAGTGCCGGGAATGGATATCGAGCGGACCGGAGAAATGCAGTTCGAACACGCGACTGCCGGTGCCTTCCGGGTGTCCGTCACCCCTATCCGAGTCGATGGCACAACTGTCGGCAATATTCTCTCCATCCACACTGAAACAGGGACGACCCCGGTCGAACAAACCGACGCCTACAAGAAATTGACCGAATATATGGAAGCGGTTTTCCATGCGTCCAGCGATGGCATCTGGCTCACGGACGGCAAAGGAGTGGTGCTGAACGTCAACAACGCTTCAGAAAGCCTCAATTCCATTTCGGCCGTGGATGTCGTGGGCAAGCATGTGAAGGATCTGGTCAGGGACGGCATCATTGACCGGTCCGCCACCTTGGAAGTTCTCAAAAAGAAACGCAGGGTGTCGATCCTTCAGCATGTGACCAAGACAGGACGACAACTCATCGTCACCGGCACTCCGACTTTCGATGAAAAAGGCAGGATTCGTCTGATCGTGCTGAACGAAAGGGACATAACCGACCTCAACGAAATGCGCACCACCCTGGCCCAAACGAGAAAGGCCAAGGAAAAGGCTGAGGCGGAACTGACGGGCATGTCGCTCATGGAATTGAAAAAAGGCTATGTGGTGGCCGAAAGTCCGGCCATGCGCAAAGCAATGGCAACGGCCCAGAAACTCGCTCAGTTCGAGACATCGGAAATCCTGCTCATGGGAGACTCCGGCACCGGCAAGGGCTTGCTGGCCAAATTCATCCACGACAGCAGCCCCCGTCGCGGCAAGCCGTTCATCCAGGTCAACTGCGCAACCCTGCCTGAAACCCTGTTCGAGGCCGAATTGTTCGGCTATGAAAAAGGCGCATTCACCGGTGCTTCCGAACAGGGCAAATCAGGACTGTTCGAATTGGCCGCCGGCGGGACGTTTTTCCTGGACGAGGTGGGGGAAATCCCTTTGGAAATGCAGGCCAAACTCCTCAATTGCCTGGATGACCACGAATACTATCCCCTGGGGGCAAGCAAACCCAGGCGTATGGACTGTATCATCGTGGCAGCCACCAACCGGGATCTGGCGGCCCAGGTCAAGAAACAGGCGTTTCGCCGCGACCTGCTCTACCGCCTGAACACCTTCACCGTATACATCCCCCCTCTCAAGAAACGGCCGGAAGATGTCTTCGAACTGGTCAATCACTATCTCAAGCAGTTCAACGCCGCTTTCCGCACCAGCAAACGGATAGGTCCGATCGGCATGAGGCTGCTGCAAAAATATCCCTTTCCCGGAAACGTCCGGGAGCTCATCGGCATCATCAAAAAGGCCGTGGTCATTTGCGAGGAAGAAGTACTCGACCAGTATTTGGAAGACCTCTTCGACTTCAACGACAATACGGATTCGGGAACCGGCACCCTGGCCGAGGAAATCTCCAAGATTGAACGAAAAATGCTCATCCAGGCCATGGACGAATGCAAGAGCACCCGTGAAATGGCCGAATATCTCGGCACCAGCCAACCCACAGTCGTCCGAAAGATGCAGCGCCACAAGCTCAGCACATCATGATTCACAAATGAATCAACCGATCAACTGAAACCACATAATTATCAAATTTGTAAAAAACAGCTATCCGACAATTGATTCGGCTCTGGCATATGACTTTTTTAGAAACACAAGCCGATTAAACCCTTAACTCAACGGCGCTCAACCAGCCAAGATAACAATTTTGTTAATTATTGACCAGATTCATTTTTGCATCGCACGTTTTCACTGCTAATACAAGCGGTTACATTTTTTTGCCGATTCACAAGTGAATCACCCCCCTCTTTTCACACCACTTCATTCCTACGATAACATCCCTATTTTACACGGTTAGTTTTCCGAAGGTTCATCCTTTGCTCAGAGAGAACAGGTTTTCAACTCTGCATCGGACACATACATAATTGGGTGGGTATACAAAATGAAAACAAAAGCTTTGCTTGAACGGCGTGAAAAGGCAGTCCCTCGCGGGGTCACCAACATTACTTCCATATTTGCAGACAGCGCGAAAGGCGCCACCATCACGGATGTCGAAGGCAGGGAGTATATCGATTTCGCCAGCGGCATCGGCGTGAACAACATCGGCCATTGCCATCCCAAGGTTGTCGCCGCCATACGGGAACAGGCCGGAAAACTCCTTCATTCCTGTTATCACGTCGTCCAATATGAAGGATACGTGGCCCTGGCTGAAAGGCTCAACAAGCTGACCCCCGGCGACTTCGAGAAAAAGACCGTGTTGTTGAATTCCGGGGCTGAAGCCGTGGAGAATGCGGTCAAGATCGCCCGGCACGCCACCGGTCGCCCGGCCGTAATAGCCTCCGGCTCAGGCTTCCACGGGCGCACCCTGCTGGCCGCCAGCCTGACCGCCAAAGTCATGCCGTACAAAGCGGGCTTTGGCCCCTATGCGCCTGAAATATACCGCATCCCATTCGCCTACTGCTACCGCTGTCCTGTCGGGTGTTCCTACCCGAACTGCAACATTGCCTGTGCCGATCTGCTCAAGAAGCGGTTCGTTGACCTGGTAGACCCGGCCAGCGTGGCAGCCGTGATTTTGGAACCCGTGGCCGGAGAAGGCGGCTTCCTGGTCCCCCCCAAGGAGTACTTCCCGCGCATCAAGGAAATCTGCGAGGAATTCGGCATCCTGCTGATCATCGACGAAGTCCAGACCGGCATCTGCCGCACCGGCACCATGTTCGCCATCGAACAATGGGATGTGGTTCCCGACCTGTTGACCTCGGCCAAGTCCCTGGGAGGCGGCATGCCCATCTCGGCAGTCACCGGCCGCGCCGAACTGATGGACGCACCGCAGGTCGGCGGTCTCGGCGGCACTTACGGCGGCAACCCGGTGAGCTGCGCAGCCGCACTGGCGGCAGTGGACGTGGCTGAAAACGAGAACCTGGCCCAACGGTCCAGGGAACTCGGCGCAAAGGTCAGAACCGCCTTCGAGGACTGGGCCAGGAAATTCGACTGTATCGGCGACATCCGGGGACTCGGCTCCATGCTCGCCCTGGAACTGGTCCATGACCGCAAGGAAAAGACCGTGGCCCCGGACCTGGCCAAGGCCATGGTTGCCGAATGCCAGAAGAACGGCCTCATCATCCTTTCCTGCGGCAACGGCGGCAACGTCATCCGCACGCTCATGCCGCTGGTCTCCACCGACCAGGAACTTGAGCGCGGACTGAACATCATGGAAGCCGCCTTTGCTTCCGTGACGCAAGGATAATGCAATGAACGGGGTTTACGGTCGCATACTCTTCATCGACTGCTCGGCGCGGACCTTCCGCGTCGAGCCGATGAAAAACCTCGGCCTCGACCTGCCCGGGGGCAAGGCGCTGGGCACGCGTCTTCTGCTCGAGCTCAATCCTCCCGGAGTCGCTCCCCTGGCCCCCGAGAACCACTTCATCATCACCACAGGCCCATGCTGCGGCACATCGGTCTGGGGCGGCAGTCGATACGGCGTGTACTCCAAATCGCCGCAAACCGGCTTCTACGCCGAATCCTACTCCGGCGGCAAAACACCGGAAGCCATTGACCGCGCCGGATTCGATGCCATTGTCATCTCAGGGGCGGCCCACAGCCTGACCGCCCTGGCCATCCACCCGGACGGGTGCATCTTCCATGACGTGCCGGAGCTTGCCGGGGTCGAAACCTACGCTGCCGAAGACGCGCTCATAGAACAGTACACCCCCAATGGCGAGGGTTTCGGCAGACCCGGGGCCTTGGTCATCGGTCCTGCGGGCGAGAACCTGATCGCCTTTGCCGTCCTGGAGAACGATTATTGGCGCAGTGCAGGCCGGTGCGGCATGGGCGCGGTGCTCGGCTCCAAGAAGATCAAGGGCATCGTGTTTGCCGGGGACCGAAAACGAAAGGTGGCGGACCCGGAAGGATTGAAGGCCTTTGCCAAGCAATTTCGGAATCACAACATAGACTCCCCGGCAACCAAGGCCTACAGGGCGCGCGGCACCACCCAGATGGTGGCGCTCATGAACACGGTGGGAGCATTCCCCAGCCGCTACTGGTCCGCAGGCTCCTGCGACCATTGGGAGAGGATCAGCGGCGACGCCTTCCATGAACAGCACGAAATCACCCCCCACGCCTGCCTCAAATGCTTCATGGCCTGCGGCCGCAAGGCGCGTATATCCCACGGCCCGCACAAGGGACTGACCATCGAAGGCCCGGAATACGAAACCATCTATGCCTTCGGCGGCCTGTGCATGATCAGAAACATCGATGAGATCGCCCATCTCAACGACCTGTGCGACCGACTCGGCATGGATACCATTTCCGCTGGCAATCTCTGCGCACTGGTGGCCGAGGCATCCAGCCAGGGCCGCCTGGACGCGCCGCTGTCCTACGGCGACGCCAACGGCATTTCCGCCCTGCTGGAACAGATATCCAACAGGGAAGGGCTGGGAAACATCCTTGCAGACGGTATCGTCAAGGCATCAAAACAGCTCGGCCTCTCTGACATGGCCGTGCACGTCAAGGGTCTTGAACCCGCCGGATACGATCCCCGCGTACTCAAGGGAATGGGGCTGACCTACGGCACCTCCCCGCGCGGAGCCTGTCACCTGCGAACCACGTTCTACAAACCCGAATTGGCCGGAATGATTCCGCCGGAAGCCATTGAAGGCAAGGCAGACCTGCTCATTTCCTTTGAAGACAGGCTGGTCATATTCGACTGCCTGATTCTCTGCCGCTTCTATCGGGACATGTACGACTGGGACACCCTGGCCCGGATGCTCACCCTGGTCACGGGTGCCCCATGGGACCAAGACTCACTGCGGAAAGCCGCCGCCAGGGTGGTGGACGACACCCGCCGTTTCAATGTCCGGGAAGGCCTCACGCCCGACGACGACCGGCTGCCGAAAAAACTTCATGAAGCTCTGCCTTCGGGACATTCGATAACCCGGGAGGAATACGCCCTCCTGCTCAACGACTATTACCACCTGCGTGGTTGGGACGAATCGGGAATTCCGCCAATCGACACGCTCGCCAAGGAGAAGCAAAGATATGAGTCTTGAAGCATACGCCGTCACCAAAAGCTACGGAGAGGTCCAGGCCCTCAAGAATGTGGACATCACGGTCAAGAAGGGTGAATTGTTCACCCTGCTCGGCCCTTCAGGCTGCGGAAAGACCACCCTCCTGCGGATTATAGCGGGACTTGAACAGGCCGACTCCGGCTCGATCTTTCTCAACGGGCTGCCCATCTACAACAAACCCGCCAACGAACGGCCCGTGAACACGGTCTTTCAGAGCTACGCACTGTTTCCGCACATGACCAACGCGGACAACATAGCCTTTGGCCTGCGCTCACAAAAAATACCCGAATCGGAAATCAAACCCAGAGTCCAGAAGATGCTGGAAATGCTGGAACTGAACAACTTCAAAGACCGTTATCCCGACCAGCTTTCCGGCGGCCAGCGCCAGCGTGTTGCCATGGCGCGCGCCCTGGTCTGCGAACCCGAACTCCTGCTGCTGGACGAACCCATGTCCGCCCTGGATGCCAAGCTGCGCACCCAGTTGCAGGTGCAGCTCAGACGGCTGCAGCAACAACTGCACAAGACGTTCATTCTGGTCACCCACGATCAGGACGAAGCCTTGACCGTATCCGACCGCATCGCCGTCATGAAGGACGGCGAAGTATTGCAGTACGGTTCCCCCAGACAGATATACGACCGCCCCAACTGCCGTTTCGTGGCTGAATTCATCGGTACGGCCAACATCCTGGAGGCGGAGCGGCGCAGTGACCAGACCTTCACCCAAGTGGGCAGACTGACCCTGCCCTCCCCGCCCCAATGGAAGCACGGGGCACTGGTCATCCGTCCCGAGGGCATCCTGCTGCGCGACAAGGAGCCGGAGACCAACGGAGTACTGGCAACAGTCACCGAAACATTCTACCGAGGCAATTTCCTGGACATCACCCTGGAGCCCGGCGGCCTGCGCATGCGCTGCGCACCGCACAAGAAACTCAATGTGGGCGATCAGATCTGGGTGGAACTGCTCGAAGACGCACTGGTGGCCATCGATGACTAACGAATCCCATTCAAATACCCGCATCTGGTTCGGCGAACTGACCACCAGAAACTCGCTGAGGCGCCGGGGCCTGCTCCACATCTCACCGGGGCTGTTCTGGATTCTCATGTTCCTGACCATCCCGGCCCTGGCGCTCATTGCCCTCAGCTTTGCCACCCGCGGCGGCTACGGGGAGATCGAGTGGGTCTTCACCTTCGAGAATTACACCCGGCTGGCAGGCTACGGCATGTTCGGCTGGAGCCCGGACTATCTGGTCATCCTGGCCCGCTCCCTGTGGGTGGCCTTCGTGACCACCACCATCTGCATCGGTCTCGCCTTTCCCCTGGCCTTTTTCATTGCCAAAAAGCCCAAGCACACTCGGTACATCTGGCTGACACTGGTGATCATCCCGTTCTGGACCAACCTGGTCATCCGCACCTACGCCTGGCAGCTCGTCCTCTCTCCGGACCTGCCCATTGCCAAATTCGCGGCCGCACTCGGATTCATCCCGGCGGGCAGCCCGCTCTATCCCTCGTCCTTTGCCGTATACCTGGGCATGATCTCGGCATTTCTCCCGTTCGTGGTCCTGCCGCTATACTCCAGCGTGGAAAAACTCGACTGGTCTCTGGTGGAGGCAGCCTACGATCTGTATTCCAACAAACGGCGGATCTTCATGCAGGCCATCCTGCCCCAGACCCTGCCCGGCCTGTCCGTAGGCGCCATCCTGACGTTTGTTCCGGCCATGGGCATGTTCCTCATCCCGGACTTCCTGGGCGGAGCAAAGTACATGCTGGTGGGCAACCTCATCCAGCAACAGTTCGGCAAGAGCCGCGACTGGCCTTTTGGCGCGGCAGTGTCCCTGGCCCTCATGGCCCTGACCCTCATCGGCCTGTTCCTGTTCCGCCGCAAGGGCGACAAAATCGAGGTGGTCTAGCATGAGACAGCGCAAACCCTTCCTGATCCCCTTCTTTGCCATCGGAACCCTGATGTTCCTCTACATGCCGCTCTTGGCCGTGGCCTCTTTTTCAGTCAACAACTCCCGCTTCGGGCTGACGTGGCAGGGCTTCACCTGGAAATGGTATCTGGAACTCTTCCGCAATGAACAGATACTCGAAGCCGTGGGCAACACCCTGCTCCTCAGCGGCGTTTCCACCGTGATCGCCACCGTGCTCGGAACCGCCCTGGCCATTGGACTGAGCCGATTCCCGTGGGGCAGGAAAACAGCCGCCTTCTTCGAATTCAACCTGTACATGCCGGTCATCACACCGGAAATCGTGTTCGCGGGCGCACTGGTCATCGCCTTTGCCTCCCTGCGCTACATCTCTTCCGCCTTTGAACCCGGCATGCTCAACATGATCATCGGCCACGTCACCTTCCAGGTCGCCTTCGTGGCCCTGGTGGTGCGCAGCCGGCTGGCGGCCTTCAACAACGAGATCGAGGAAGCGTCCAGAGACCTCTATGCCGACAACTGGTACACCCTGCGAAAGGTCATCCTGCCCATGCTCACCCCGGGCATCGTGTCCGGGGCCATGCTCGCCTTCACCCTCTCGCTGGACGACTTCATCATCAGTTTCTTCACGGCCGGGCCCACTTCGGTGACCCTGCCGCTCTACATATTCGCAGAGGTGCATCGCGGCATCACGCCCAAGATTCACGCCCTGTCCACGGTGGGTCTCTTGCTGACGATTATACTGGTCGTCGCTTCAGAAAAGATTTCTAACAATTTGAACGGAAAGGAGAACGAAGATGCGTAAATTGCTGTTAGCCGTCATGATGGTCCTTTTGACGATCGCCGTACTGGCACCCTGTGCCTTTGCTGCCGAGGAAATGCGCCTGCTCATCTGGAGCGAATACATGCCTGAAGATTTCCTGTCCGACTTCGAAAAGGACACCGGGATCAAGGTCCGTGTGGAATATTACGAGTCCATGGAGGAAATGGTCGCCAAGCTCCAGGCCGGCGGCAAGAACCAGTATGACGTCGTTGTTCCGTCCGACTATATCATCCCGGCCATGGTCAAACTGGAACTGCTCAGGGAACTCGACCACTCCAAGCTCCCCAACCTGTCCAACCTCCAGGCGACGTTCATCAATCCCAAGTGGGACAACGGCAACAAATACACCGTTGCCTACCAGTGGGGAACCCTGGGCATGATGTACCGCAAGGACAAACTCAAGGACTTTGACGGCTCCTGGAAGGTCATCTTCGACGCCGACAAGCGTCAGGGCGCCTTCATCATGGTCGACTCCATCCGTGAGATGCTCGGCGTGGCCCAGTGTGCCATGGGCATGGACGTCAACACCACGGACAAGACGGAACTCAAGGCCCTGATGGACAAGATGCTCGAAGCCAAGAAATCCGACTACTTCGCAGGGTTCGACGTCGGCACCGGCGGTCGTTCCAAGGTCGTGGCCGGCACCGCTGTCGCCGCCATCGTCTACAACGGCGATGCCCTGCGCGCCGTGGCCGACAACCCGGACACCTGCGCTTTCGTGAATCCGTCCGAAGGCACCATCGGCTGGGTGGACAACATGTCCATCCCCATCGGCGCACCCCACCCGGACATGGCGCACACCTTCATCAACTGGGTCCTGAAACCCGAGGTCGGCGCCAAACTGTCCAACTGGACCCAGTACGCCACCCCGAACAAGGCGGCCTTCCCGCTCATCACGCCTGAGGACTTCAAAAACCAGGCGATCTACCCGGAAGAGGCCTACATGTCCAAGCTGCAGTTCATCCAGGACCTGGGCAACGACAACAAGATGTACGACCAGATCTGGACCATGGTGAAAACCCGCTAACATTTACCCCGGCGGCCGGGGTTCACCTCCCCGGCCGCCGACATACATCATGCAAGACAATTATATTCTCATAAACGGCAACATCCTCTCCATGGATGAAACGGATTCCCGACACACGGCCCTGGCCGTGGAAAACGGCAGAATCCGCTGTGTCGGCGACCATTCCGACATGGCCGGACTCATGGCCGCAGGCTGGCCCGTCATGGACCTTGAAGGCCAGACCGTTCTGCCCGGTTTCATCGACTCCCACCAACACCTCGGCCTGACCGGCCAGGTGCTCAACGGCATCGATTTCCAGGACGTTGACTCCCTGGAAATCGTGTATGAAAAGATTGCCGAGGCCGCCCGGACCACACGGCCCGGCGCCTGGATTCTCGGGTATACCCTCAACGACACCTCCCTCAAGGAAAAGCGCCTTCCCCTGAAGGAGGAGCTGGACGCCCTGTGCACTACCAGCCCGATCATGATCGTGCACTCGTCCTGGCATTTGTGCGCGCTCAACTCCAAGGCCCTTGAGATACTCGCCCCGCCGTCGGACCTGTCCGGCATGGACCTCGGCCCGGACGGCAAACCCACCGGGCTGATCCGCGATCCCGGCGCACCCGACTTCGTTTTTCCGGCCGTCTCCGGCCTGACCCCCGAGGACGTGAAGCTCGACAGCTTCCGCCGGGCGTGCCGGGCGGCCCAGAAACAGGGCATCACCACCCTGCACTGCCTGGAGGGCGGCGGATTCGGCCCCGGCGACACCCGCTTGGTGCTGCAAAACCGAGACAAACTGCCGCTCAACACCGTGATCTGGAACCAGGTCATGGACATCGACGAGACTGTGGCCCTGGGGCTGACGCGCATCGGCGGCTGCATCTGCGCCGACGGTGCCATCGACGCCTACACCGCGGCCCTGTTCGAACCGTACCTGAATCAACCCGACAACTGCGGCACACTGAATTTCACGCAGGAAGAGATGGACGCCTTCATCCTTGCGGCCCACGAAAAGGGACTCCAGGTCGCCATCCACTGCGAAACCGATCGGGCCATCGAGCAGGTTCTTTCGGCCATGGAAAAGGCCCTTGAGGCACACCCTCGCCAAGACCACCGCCATCGTATCGAGCACTGCGAGATACCCACGAAGGATCAGGTCGAACGCATGGGAAGGGCGGGTATCATGGCGGGTATGCAGCCCGCATTCCTGCCCTATCTGGTGGACATGGAAGACTACGAACTCCGGTTCGGCATGGAGCGGCTGCGCTGGATGCACCCCTACCGGACCATGCTGGAAAACGGCGTGAGGATGAGCGGCGGTTCGGACTGCCCCGTCACGCCCCACGGGCCGCTCGTGGGAATTCAGGCCGCTGTGCTCCATCCCATTGAAGAAGAACGGCTCACTGCACTTGAAGCCATTAGAATGTTTACAATAGATGCTGCATTCAGCGGATTCGAAGAAACGATCCGCGGCAGCATCGAGCCGGGCAAAATCGCCGATCTGGTGATTCTGAGCGCCGACCCCACAAACGTGGTCCCGGAAGCCATTCGCGATATCGCGATCATCAAGACCATTGTCGAAGGCAAACCGGTGGACGACGCCAGAGACGGTCCAAAAGCATAGGAGCAATGCACCACAAGGACCAGAACCTGCTTACACTCACCAGAAAACACGGAGATTCATCATGACTCGCGATATCCAACAGGCATTTCAGGAAGCAAGCGACTTTGTCGACATCATCAAGAAACCCACCGGGACGGTTTCATTGGATGAGCGCAAGGCAATCGCCATCGAAACCGTGGAAAACTTCCGTGATTACATCAACAAGGGGTTTCTCGAATACCGCAAATCCGTGACCGAAGCCGGCTCCTTTGCCGTGACCGAATGGACCGGCCAGGGCTCCATCCTGAGAGACGCCCTGGATCGCGAATACATCGACATCCTCGGCGGATTCGGCCTTTACAGCTACGGCATCCGCCATCCCAAGATCATTGAAGCCGTCAAGGCGCAGCTCGACCGCTCGCCCCAATACTCCCAGGAAATGCTCGACCCCTTGCGCGCCAAACTCGCCCGGATCATCGCCAAGCTCACCCCCGGCGATATCCAGTACGGATTCTTTGCCAACTCCGGCACCGAAGCCGTTGAAGGAGCCATGAAGCTGGCCAAATTCTACACCGGCAAAAAAGGGTTCATCTCCATGCTCAAGGGATTCCACGGCAAGACCCTGGGTTCCCTTTCCCTCATGGGCAAGAACGACTACCGCGCTCCCCTGTTGCCGCTGCTGGAAGGCGTCCGCCACGTCAACTTCGGTGATGCCGACGCCGTCGAATCGGAGTTGAAGCATGCCAAAGCCGTGGGCGACGACATCGCCGCCGTTGTTGCCGAGCCCATCCAGGGCGAAGCCGGGGCCATTGTACCGCCCGCCGACTACTGGCCCAAACTGCGCCAGATCTGCGACAAGTACGAAGTGCTGCTGATCGCCGACGAGGTCCAAACCGGATTCGGCCGCACAGGTGAAATCTTCGGAGTGGACCATTGGGACGTGCAGCCCGACATCATGTGCTTCGGCAAGGCACTGGGCGGCGGCGTGGTGCCCATGTCCGGCTTCTTCTCCACCCCCAAGATTTGGGAAGTCATGGAACCGAACCCGTTCATGCACACCACGACCACCGGCGGCAACCCCCTGGCCTGCGCCTCCGCCCTGGCCGCCATCACGGTCATGCACGAGGAAGACCTGCCCAACCAGGCCAAGGAAAAGGGCATATATGTCAAGAAACGCCTGAACGAACTTTCGGACAGGTATCCCGGCATCCTTGACTCCGTGTCAGGCCTCGGCCTGCTCATCGGCATGCAGTTCGCCACCAACGAAATCGGCTACGAAGTGGCTTCGGGCCTGTTCGCACGGGGCGTGATCACGGCAGGGACCCTGACCAACGCCAAGTGCATCCGTTTTGAACCCGCCTTGAACATCTCCTACGACCTGCTCGACGAAGCGCTCAATCGCATGGAAGATGTGATCAAGGACATCAAGGTCTAGGAGGAAGCATGTACCTCTATGCAGGCAAGATTCTCCGCGTTGATCTGAGTGCGGGAACCATCACCGATGAACCGCTGAACCGGGACTGGCTCCGCCAGTTCTGGGGCGGCTGGGGATTGGCGGCAAAGTATTTCACGGAACTGGCTAATCCCGCTGTCGACGCACTTGACGCGAGCACGCCCATGATTTTCATGACCGGTGCACTGGCCGGGACATTGGCCCCACTGTCCGGCAGATTCTGCATGGTCTCCAGGTCTCCGCAGACCGGTACCATCTTCGAATCCAACGTGGGCGGTTCCATCGGCCCGGAACTGAAACATGCCGGATACGACGGCATGATCATCACCGGCAGGGCTGCGGGTCCGGTGTTTATCAGCATCAACGACGCCGATGTCTCCATAGAGGACGCAGGATATCTCTGGGGCAAGCCCATCTTCGAGACCGAGAAGGCTTTGAAGGCGGCTTCGGGGTGCCCGGCAGCCAAGTCCATGGCTATCGGCCCGGCGGGCGAAAATCTGATTCCTTTTGCCTGCGTGGGCAGCGAGGCCTACCGCCAGTTCGGTCGCGGCGGCGTGGGCGCGCTCTTCGGGTCCAAGAATCTCAAGGGCGTGGTCATTCGCGGCACCGGCGGCATACGCGTTGCGGACATGGAAAAGTTCCTGTCCGTGGCAAGGACAGCCTCGGCCGAGAACCTCATGACCGAGGCCAACCTGTGGGCCAAAACCGACGGCACGCCGCTCATCGTGAACGTGACCAACGAAATGGGGTTGCATCCCACCCGGAACTTCACCTATGGCGTCAATGAAGACTTCGGGGCCATCGGCACCGAGTCCGTGAAAAAGGCGACCATCTCCCAGCGGGCATGCATCTCCTGCCCCCTGGGCTGCGGCAAGTTCACCTCCGTCGACGGGGTGGCCGTGGAAGGGCCGGAGTACGAGACGCTCTGCCTGGGCGGTTCCAACTGCGGCATGAACGACCTCGGCTCCATCATCAAGTTCAATCGCACCTGCGACGACTGGGGCGTGGACACCATCACCACCGGGGCCACCATTGCCATGGCCATGGACATGAAGGAGATGGGATTGCACGATTTCGGGCTGGAATTCGGCGGGAAAGCCGAGTATCTTTCAGTCGTTGAGGAGATCGCCACCCTGTCAACGGACCGGGGCAGGGATCTCGCTCTGGGCACAAGGGGATTGGGTGAGAAATACAACGCCGGACATTTGGCCGTGAACTCCAAGGGATTGGAATTCCCGGCATACGACCCACGCGGCAACCACGGCATGGGGCTGGCCTACGCCACTTCCGAACGGGGTGCCTGCCATTTGCGTGCCTTCCCGTTATTCTCGGAAACCCCGTTTGATCACGAGGCCCTGGTGGCCGAGGTCGTCAGCGGCCAAAACTTCAACGGCATCAAATGGTCCATGTGCATCTGCGACTTTTGGGGCAGCGTCAACTCCACCATTCTGGCAGACCTGCTCAGTGCGGCCCTGGGAGAGACCGTGACCTCCGAGGAACTCGATTTGGCCGGAGAGCGCATCTGGAATCTGGCCCGGCTGTTCAACCTCAAGGCGGGTTTCACGGCCAAGGACGACACACTGCCGGATAAGATCCTGAAAACCGCCCTCAAGAAAGGTCCGAATGACGGCAGCACCATGACCAGTGCAGATCTGGCGGACATGAAACAGCGTTACTACACCAGTCGCGAGTGGGACAGCAACGGCGTGCCCACGCAGGCCAAGCGCGCGGCCCTGAGCCTGTAAGGAAGGTGGATATCATGACCATGACGCTCATAACCAACCCCGACCTGTGCACGGGCTGCAACCGGTGCGCCTACGCCTGTTCGGCCAGACACGAAAACATGTTCGCGCCCGCCCTGGCCAGGCTGTCCATCAACAATTACCCGCTGCAAGGCTATTCAGTGCCGTCAGTCTGTTTCCAGTGCAAACGGCCGGACTGTCTGACCGCCTGCCCGGAACAGGCCATCACGCGCGGCCTGGACGGCATCGTCACCATCGATGCCGACATCTGCACCGGATGCGGCAAATGCATTCCCGCCTGTTCCTGGGGCATGGTTAGCAAACACCCGACCACGGGCAAGGCTTTCAAATGCGACCTGTGTGGCGGCGATCCGGCCTGCGTGGCGGAATGCCACTTCAACGCCCTGACCTTTGCGGAATGGGAAGGCGACACCGCAAAAAACAAAGCAAAGCAAATGAAATTCAGAAACGAATACGGCTCCCCGGAACTTAAACGGGACGCCTTTGGAAAATCCATAATGAACGAGGCTGGAAGATAAATGTCCAACACCCCTGTCCCCCCTGTCCGCATCCCGGTCCGCGCACCCTCCTGCGACGGACTCTTCATGCCTGGAGAATGGGAAGAACACGAAGCCACCTGGATGATCTGGCCGTGCAAGCCTTCGGCCTGGCCCTTTGGCCTGGACCGTCCGCGCCTGGCCTATGCCGAGGTCGCCAAGGCGATCGGCCGATTCGAACCTGTCTACATGATGTGCCGCCCCGAACTGATCGACCAGGCCGTGTCCCTGTGCGGCGACAGCGTGACCATTGTTCCCATGGACACCCGTGATTCCTGGGCACGCGACTCGGCCCCCACCTTCGTGGTGGACGGCAAGGGCGGCGTGGCCGGTGTGGACTGGGTGTTCAACGACTGGGGCCATATCGCCCGGTACGAAGGCAGACACGACGAGCCCATGGCCCTGAACGTCCTGGAGTACCTGAATATGCGCCGTTATGCCGCGCCCTTCATCATCGAAGGCGGCGGCATCCACTCGGACGGGGAAGGCACCCTGCTGACCACCGAACAGGTCCAGTTCGACCCACGGCGCAATGCGGGCTTCTCGGCCAGGGATTTCGAGGAACTCTTCGCCGCATACCTGGGAACGGAAAAGGTCATCTGGCTCGGCAACGGCCTGGAAGACGACGAGACCAACGGCCATGTGGACATCCTGGCCTGTTTTGTCCGGCCCGGCGTGGTCATGGTCCACGATTGCACCGACCCTGCCGACAACAACCACGCGGTCAGCCAGGACGCCATCCGGAGACTTGAAGCGGCCACCGACGCCAAGGGGCGCTCCTTCGAGATCATCCGTATGCCCGAGCCGGCACCGCGCCACCACGGTGACTGGCGTATGGATTTGAGCTACATCAACTTTTACATGGCCAATGGAGGCATCGTCATGTCCGCCTTTGACGACCCCATGGACGAAGTCGCCTTCAAGCTCATGTGCAAGGCCTTCCCGGACCGGGAGATCATCCAGATTCCAAGCCTGGACATCTTTGCCGGAGGCGGAGGCATTCACTGCATCACCCAGCAACAGCCCAAGGGCGCACCGCTGCCGGTCTTCTAGGAGTGAAAATGAGTAAAACGATCCTGGCCGTCACGCAAATGGCGTGCATCGACAACTTTGCCGCCAACCTCGACAAGGCGGAAACCCTGGTCCGCGAAGCAGCCTCAAAAGACGCACAGATCATCCTGTTGCAGGAACTGTTCGAAGGCCCCTATTTCTGCAAGACGCAAAATCACGACTATTTCGCCTATGCCCATGAGGCGACCCTGGACGATCCGCTGCTGGCCCGTTTTTCCGGCCTGGCAAAGGAACTCGGCGTGGTGCTGCCGGTGTCCTTCTTCGAGCGGGCGGGCAAGGCGTTCTACAACTCCATGGCCATGATGGACGCGGACGGGACCATGCTCGGCCTGTACCGCAAGACGCACATCCCCCAGGGACCGGGCTATGAAGAAAAATACTACTTCAACCCCGGCGACACCGGATTCAAGGTATGGAAAACTGCCTACGGCAACGTCGGCGTGGGCATCTGCTGGGATCAGTGGTATCCCGAAGCTGCCCGGGCCATGGCGCTGCTGGGCGCGGACGTGCTCATGTATCCCACGGCCATCGGCTCCGAGCCGACCATGCCCGGCTGCGACTCCATGCCCCATTGGCGACGTACCCAGCAAGGGCACGCGGCCGCCAACATCATGCCGGTCTGCGCCTCCAACCGCATCGGCACGGAACGGGACGGCAGTGTGGAAATGACCTTCTACGGTTCCTCCTTCATCACCGACCCCATGGGGGAACTCATTGCCGACGCCGACCGGACCTCGGAGGGCGTCTTCACTGCTGCGGTGGACTTCGAGGAAATCCGCAACTTCCGGGCCGGATGGGGCTTTTTCCGAGACAGAAGGCCCCAGCACTACGGCCCGGTCATGACCCTGGACGGCAAGACACGGATCAAGTCCTAGACAAGACTTATCTCGCCAAAACAGATGGGGACGCGCGATGATTCGTGCGTCCCCTTTTCATGATACTATTCGGATACAAGCAAATCACATTTGAAGGCACTCCCTGATGAACTCATCCAAGGTCTCATCATCGGACTCCCCGATGAGACGGTTCACTTCCCTGCCCTGGCTGAACAACAGGAATGTCGGGGTTCCCTCCACCGAAAACCGCTCCATGGCAGTGTCCAGATAATCTGAGTCATACAGGAAACAACGGACTGTGTTGCCATGTGATTTGCAGATGGTATCCATTATTTCAGTCTGAAAGGCGAATCGTTCGTTGCGCTTCAGAAATGCGACCAGAAAAGGTTCTCCATGGCTTTGCAATTCAAGGTCGAATGCCTGTGGCTCGATGGTTTTGATCATATATGAGTTCCCCACGCTCTCTTCATTTCAACTGACCCAATAAAAAAACCCGCCCCGATAATTCAGACCGAGCATAACAAGCGAAAAACACCAATGCATTATATCAATGCGTTATATCGATTATAATCTGATTCCGAGCCAAAAGGCGTAACAGAAAAGGGCTATCCGTCAATCCCCCAGGCCGCAAGCTTCCGGTAGAGTGTGGCCCTATGGATGCCGAGTTCACGGGCCGCACGGGCCTTGTTCCCTCCGCACTGCTCGAGCACGGACAGGATGTCATCCCTGCCGGGCCTGCGCGACACGAACGGCGCCAGGGGTGCGGCCGGCCCTGCCATAAGCTGCTCAAGAACCGGAGTCTGCAGGCACTCCACCAGATCCTTGCGAACATACTTGAGGCCGATGATCTTGCCCGGCGACAGAATGCAGGCGTGCTCCAGGGTATGTCGGAGCTCCCGGACGTTGCCCGGCCAGCCGTAGCTCAGGAACAGGTCCATGACGTCTTCGGACACCCCTTCGAACTGCTTGCTGAAACTGTTGGAAAAGATACCGAGAAAATATTCCACCAACAAGGGAATGTCCGCTTGCCGCTCCCTGAGCGGCGGCAAGGAGACGGGCATGACGTTCAGGCGATAGTACAGATCCTCGCGGAACACTCCCTGTCTGACCGATCGCCGCAAATCCACGTTGGTGGCCGCGATAATGCGCACATTGGCGGTACAGGTTTTGGATTCCCCAACGCGCTCATACTCCTTCTGTTCCAAAAAACGGAGCAGCTTGAGTTGAAGCATGGGGGAAATATCCCCGATCTCGTCCAGGAAGAGCGTACCTCCCTGAGCCGCCTGGATGCGTCCGACCTTGTCCCGTACCGCGCCGGTAAACGCACCGCGCACATGGCCGAACAATTCGCTCTCAAGCAGGTTTTCCGACAGGGCGGAGCAGTTGACCTTGATCAGGGGCTTGCCTGCGCGTGCGCCGCCGTAGTGCAGGGCCTCGGCCACCAGCTCCTTGCCGGTTCCCGATTCGCCGAGAATGAGCACAGTGGAATCCAGAGGCGAAAGCTGTTCCAGGAGATGATAGACATCCTGCATGGGACTGCTGCGCCCCACTATGCCCCTGAACCCCTGCCGCTGCTGCAACTGCTTTTCCAGATCCGCGATATGGGAGACATCGCGCACGATCAGGACAGCGCCGGTCTGCTGTTTGTCCTTGCCCACCAGCGGCGAACAATTGATCTCCACCATGCGCCCGCCGAGAGACGGTGTGTCCAGCTCGATCTCGTAGCCGCGCACCGGCTTGTCGGTTTTGAGAACCTGCTTGAGCACGTTGACGCAGGGGTTGCCGTCGCCCTCGACCACCTCGTTGAGATTGAGCCCCCTGGCCTGATCCCGCTCGAACCCGAACAGGGCCTTGGCCGCACTGTTGGTGGCCATAATGGACAAGTCGGAATCCACGGTCAGGATGGCATCGGGAATACTGGCGAAGGTCGCCTCCAGGTTGGAGCGGTATTGTTCCTTTTCCAGCGTGGCCTGATTCAGGGCCTGCTCGGCGTCCTTGCGCTCAGTAATGTCGCGCCCTACCGCCTGTATCTCGACAACGTCTTTTCTGTCGTTGAAGATGGCGCGGTGGGTCCATTGAATCCAACGCTCGTCTCCGTCGTTGCGCACCTGGACAATCTCCCTGTTGAGCACGGCCTGGCCGGAATCGGACTTGGCAAGCCATTCGGTCAGGGCACGGTGATCCACGGAGCCGAGGCTGGAAAAGAAATCCCTGCCGAGAATCTCGTCCTCGTCCAGCCCCAGGAATCGCTCATAGGCGTCGTTGACAAAGGTCAGAGTGCCGTTCGGGGCGTAGCGGCAGATAAGCTCGGTCTGATCCTCGACCACGGCCCGATACAACCGCGCCCCTTCGCGCAACGCCTCTTCAACGATCTTGCGACGGGAGATATCCTGGGCGTAGAGGATGCAGACCTCACGTCCCGCATTGGTGTAATAGCTCAAGGACATCTCCACAGGAAACGAGGAACCGTTCTTGCGCCTGAGGTAGTCGTATGAAATACGTTCGGTTCCGTGGCCCATGGCCTGCAATGTCTTGTCCGGATGCGCCACCAGATCGCGAAGGTTGATTCCGTGCATTTCCCCCGGCCCATACCCCAGGGCACGGGCGGCGGCTTCATTGCACTCGATGACCACACCACGGTCCCGGTCTATGAGGATAATGGCCGCAGCCGCCCCCTCGAAAACACTGCGGTACTGCTTCTCGCTCTCGGCCAAACCCACTTCACTGCGCCGCTTGGCAGTGATATCCCTCACGCACACCACGAACCCGGACAACCGCTCGCCGTCCGAGACGGGATTGATCTCGGTCTCCATGACCATGCCGCCGCGATGCTCTTCCAGACGAGCCGCCTGGCCGGACGCACGGACCTTGGCAATGGTTTCGGCATGCAACCGCGCCACCGGTCCCGGAAAGAGGGAAAGATACGGAACGCCGACGCACTGCTCGATATCCACTTGCAGCCTCGCCATCACCTGTCCGCCCCGCTCCAGGACGATCGCCTCCGCATCAAGGACCAACGTCATCCCCCCGTCCATGCCGAGCATGGTCTGCATGAATGACTTCATGCGGATCAACTCGGACGATTGGGCTGCAACCCGGGCCCTGAGTTCGCCCAAGGCCACTCCCTGGCGGGCCAGCATCTCCAACTGCATCCGATTCACCGGTTTTTTGAGGTAAGCCATGGCGCCGCAGGCTTCCACAACTCTACCGGCATCATCAAAGCCTGCGTCGACCACCAGAATAACCGGCGCGGTCTGGCCGAGCTTTCCCGCCTCGCGCACCAGACTCCCCTCATCTTCACCTTTTCCGAAAGAGGCAAAAATGAGATCGGGGTCATGGCGGGCCATGAAGGCGGCGGCCGAGGCCGGGCTGGAAGCGGCTTCCACACGATATCCCCTGGCCGAGAGGACATCGTGTATCAGTGTACGAATGGAAGCGTCGCTATCAACGACAAGAATGGTCGAATTCACAGGCATATCTCCTGCAAAGATCCATACATCACTTGCCTGTCGAAAACCAGCCCCTCATCTATTCGGACGTTTTGCACTGTTCATTTTTCTTTTCTGGGTGTATGGGAGAATCGTGGAGGATTCCTTTCCAACTTACCAGGAGGAGAATATGTCATCATTTACCGAAGCTGATCTGCCCGTCGATGTACATCATGGAGAAATGGTCACCCTTGCCGACGGGACCACCGTCAGATTCGAATCCAACGGCGAGGCCAAGGACATCATGGTCAACGACGGATTCGAAGCCGCCTGTACCCTGTTCCCCGGCAACGAGTACACCCTGGGAACAAGTGGAGGGAATTACAAAATAACCTGTGAATTCGAAGACTGCATGCACGTCAAGAAGGTATGATGCAACCGGCCGCGTTTGCTCCCGCAGACGCGGCCATCCTCTGTCGAACACTTCGCTGACAAATGGTGTATCATGGACTTTACTTTTTACCATGGCATGCTAGAGTCTCAACTGCTAACATCGTGACGGTACAGAATCTCTTTTTATCAACATAAACCGCGTCGCGTCGAGAAGAGGATCATTCCATGGCTAAAATACTCATTGCCGAAGACGACAGAATCTCCCAAAAACTCGCTGTCAAAATCGTCGAAGAGTTGGGGCATACCGCTTTTGTCAGCCCCCATGGGAAACACGCCTATGAAACCCTCCTGGCCAGCAATGACTTCGACCTGCTCCTGACCGACATAATGATGCCGGAAATGGACGGGCAGCAACTCATCCAGACCCTGCGAGGCGATCAACAGTTTGACTCCCTGCCCATCATCATCATGTCTGCCGTTGTCGGCATCAACGACATTTCCAATCTGCTCAAACTGGGCGCCACCCTGTTCATGGCCAAGCCATTGGACCGGCAGGAACTCCAGAGCTATATCTCCCGTTGCCTTGGAAGCAACTAGGCCAGCACAATGCAGAATTTTCCGCCAATGCACCCCGCTCCATAATTCCTGGCCCCCATGCGCATACTCATCTCTCACATCAACTTTCCCGGACAATTCAGACATATTGCCGAATACCTGGGCAGAATCAAAGGCAACCAGGTGGTGTTCGCCACAAAGAACCCACGCCCCGAATGGTCCATTCCGGGAGTCACAAAAGCAATTTTCTCTCCACCCGCCGCCACCGGCAACGACATACATATCCTGAGCAAAGGGTTTGACGAGGGGGTCCGCCACGGTGCAGCCATGCTCAAGCTTTGCCTCGACATCAAAAACCGTGGATTCATCCCCGACGTCATCCTCGGCCATTCCGGGTGGGGACAGACCCTGTTCCTGAAAGATGCATTCCCGGACACGCCGTTCGTCGGTTATTTCGAATGGTATTTCAATACGCAAAGCGCAGAGGTGCTGTTCGACGGTCGGCCGAGAACCGAAATCCAGGATGCCCAGTTGCGAATGCGCAACTCCACCACCTTGCATGATCTGGCCTCCTGTCACGCAGGAGTGACGCCCACGGCCTGGCAACAGGCCCAATTCCCGCCGGAGTTCCAGTCCAAGATCACCCAGATTCACGACGGCATCAACACCAGCTATTTTGCCCCTGCCGATGAAGGCCTGCTGCCGATCTCGGGCCTGAACATCCCGGGCGCGGACCTGACCGGAGCCCGCGAACTGGTCACTTACTGCGCCCGCGGCCTGGAACCATACCGCGGTTTCCCCCAATTCTACGAAGCACTACCGGCTATCCTGGATGCACGGCCTGAATGCCACGTACTCATCGTGGGCGAGGACCGCACCTGCTACAGTCCCAGGCTACCGAACAACGCCTCCTACAAGGCATGCATGCAGCAAAAGATCAAGGTGGACCAAAACCGCGTCCACTTCACGGGCCCGCTCCCCTACGGCCTATACAAGCAGGTACTCCAGGCATCCTCGGCCCATGTCTACCTGACCTGGCCCTTTGTGCTCTCCTGGTCCCTGCTTGAAGCCATGTCTTGCGGCTGTCTTGTGGTCGCCTCCGACACCGAACCGGTACGTGAAGTCATCCGCTTCGGAGAAAACGGCCTCAAAACGGACTTCCATTCCCCGGAAAAAATAGCTAAAGCCACTCTGGAAGCTCTGACCCGCCAAACGGAACTGACACCGCTCAGACGGGCGGCGAGACAGACCATTCTGGACAGGTATTGCCTGAACAAATGCCTGCCGGTCCACGTGGACATTCTGACGAAGCTGGCCCAAAACGGCCCATGAAACACTCAAGTCAACAGTACGGAAACACGATGAAAATCATACTGAAATCCCTGCTCGCCAGCATCTTGCTGGTCATGTTCGCCTTTTCCACAGCCAATGCTGCCGACCTGGAAAACACCCTGTACCTGGACCTGGAAGACGGGCGGGTGGTCATCGAGATGTTCCCTGACCTGGCCCCGATCCATGTGGCCCGCATCAAGGAACTGACCCGGATGAGATTCTACGACGGCATCGTCTTCCACCGGGTCATCGACGGCTTCATGGCCCAAACCGGCGACCCCACCGGCACGGGCCGCGGCGGCTCCGGCAAGAATCTCCCCGCCGAATTCACGTATACCCCGTTCGAACGCGGCACCGTGGGCATGGCCCGTTCCCAGAACCCGGACAGTGGGGACAGCCAGTTCTTCATCTGCTTTGCCCCGGCCCCGTTTCTCGACCACCAGTACACGGTATGGGGGAAAGTGACCTCGGGCATGGAATTCGTGGACAAGATCAAGAAAGGCTCCGGCGGCAGCGGTTCGGTATCGAATCCGGACAAGATAGTGCGCATGCAGGTTGCGGCCGACGTACAGTAATCCAGAACAAAAAAAGGGCGCAACCCGATGGGTTGCGCCCTTTTTTCATGCCTGACGTTTTCTATCGGTCCAGATAAATAAATCGTTTGATCTTCTGTGTCGGCGTCTTCTCAAACGGCTCAACCTGCTCGACGACACGATGCAGGCGAGCAAAAGTGGATACCTTGGAATTCACTTCCACCCGGATATCCTCCATGATTTTCTCAACTTTCTTGCGCACTTCAGATTCGATCTTCTTGCTGACGCCGAATTCTTCATCCAGAACATCATAGTTGAGATGAATCCGGGCCAACACCTTTCCTTCCGACTCATACACCAGAGATTCCTGAACATAATTATTCGAATTAATTATTGATTCAACCTCTTCCGGGTAGATGTTCTCACCGCTGGGACCGATAATGACATTCTTGAGCCGCCCCTTGAGGTACAGATATCCATCCTCTATCTTGCCGAGATCACCGGTCTTGAGCCAGCCGTCCTCGGTGAAGGTATCTTTGGTATCGCTGGGGGCCTTGTAATACTCCCGCATGATATTGGGACCTTTTGCCAAAACCTCTCCCTCGCCCGTTTCCGGGTCCGGGGAGTCTATCATGATTTCAACGCCCGGCAGAGGCGGGCCGATGGCCCGGAGACGCTGCCTGCCCGGCTCTATACCGGCCAGCAACGGCGAGGCCTCGGTCATGCCGTAACCGATGGCATACGGAACCTTGGCATCGGTCAGAAACAACTCCACTTCGGCAGACAGGGGCGCACCGCCTATGCACATACAGCGCAATTCGCCGCCAAAGGCCTCGACAAGCTTCTTGCCCGCCACCTGTGACAGCTTTCGACGGGTCAGACCGATCTTCATGAGCCCGCGGGCCACTCCCGATCCGGTAAGCTTCCGTTTGATTCTGGTCTTGTAGATTTTCTCGATAATCAACGGCACCACATTCATGACCGTGGGCCTGACCTTCTGCATGGCAGGCAGCAATGTCTTTGGGGTCGGCGGCTTTTGCAGGTAATAGACCGCACTGCCGCAATGCATGGGAACTATCAATCCCACCGTACATTCATACGTGTGGGCCATGGGCAGGACGGACAGGAAGCGGTCGGTATGAAAAACCGGGATGGTCAAAACACCGGACAAACAGTTCTGCACCAGATTCCGGTGGGTCAGCACCACCCCCTTGGAATGGCCTGTGGTCCCCGAGGTATAGAGAATGGCTGCCACATGGTCTTCGGTCAGGGCAAAGACTTTCCCTGTTCTGCGGTCAATAAACTTCCGGGCCGAACCACTCAGTTTATAAACCTGTTTCATGGCGGAATCGGAAAACCGCTCCACCCTTTCCTTATAGCTACCACTCAGCTTTTCGACTTTCTCCCTGGCCGTATCACTGAACTTGTCCACCTTTTCCCTGGCTGAATCCGGCAACTTGTCCATGGCCGCTTCGCCGAACTGTTCCATGCGTTCCATGGCCGCTTCGCCGATCTGCTCCATACGCTCTTTGGCGGATTCCAGAGCGTCCCTGTAAGGCGTCAGTTTTCCCTCTTCGTCCTCCAAGGAAAAATCGTCCATGATCACGACCGTTTCGAGATTGGGGAAATTCTCCCCCTCCACCTTCTCGGCATAGCGTCTGGAAACGATCACCATCTTGGCTTCTGAATGACGCAGGATATGATGAACCGCGCTGTGGTGGAATTCCTGAAGAATGGGAACAACGACGGCCCCCATGGTGGTGATGGAAAAATAGGCAATGGCCCAATTGGGCATGTTTTCGCTGATGATGGCGACCTTGTCCTCGGGCTTGATCCCCAGTCCCTTGAGCACGGTCTGAAAATCTCGCACATGCCCGGCAAGCTCGGCATAGGTGATCGGCTCACCATTCACGAACCCGAGAGCTACCCGGTCGGCATGCTTTTCCACGGATTCGGCCAACAGGTCTTTCAATGTCTTGATAGAATCGCTCACACACCCTCCCAGATGATTACGCGACTGAAAAAACGCACCCCCGGTGCGCCCACAAGGAATACCATGTTACCGGCGCGGGTCAAGCATGTGATTTGTTTTCCGGACGGTGGGAGGAATTGGTGATCAGGAAAGGGCTTCGGCGACCACCCTGACCGCGTGGATCCGGCAGGTGTCCAGAGTGGGAACTTCGGTATCGCCGGGCCGGACCAGCAGGCCGATTTCGGTGCAGCCAAGGATAACCGCCTCGGCACCCTGCACGGCCAGTTCACTGATAATGCGCAGAAACTCGGCGCGGGAGCCGTCCAGCAACGCGCCCTTGCACAGTTCGTCAAAGATGACGCGGTCCACCAGTTTGCGGTCATCCGCCTCGGGCACGAGCACCTCGAACCCATGGTCCACGAGACGCTGCCTGTAGAAGTCGTCTTCCATGGTGAAAATGGTGCCGAGCAACGCAACCTTGGAATACCCCTGCGCCCGTGCCGCATCAGCCGTGGCGTCAGCAATATGCACCAGAGGGACAGACACCGCTTCCGCCACCTGCGGAGCCAGTTTGTGCATGGTGTTGGTCCCGATGACAATAAGGTCGGCCCCGGCCTGTGCCAGGGTCCGGGCGCCTTCGGACAGATGTTGGCCCACCCCGCCCCAGTCTCCGGCAAGCATCAGCTCGCGGAGCGGAGCAAAATCCACGCTGTACATGAGAATTTTGGCGGAATGCAGACCACCCAGCCGAGTTTTCACTTCCTCATTCATGACGCGATAATATTCCAGTGAGGATTCCCAGCTCATGCCGCCGAGCAAACCAATGGTCTTCATGAGACAACCCCTATCCGAGAAAGTACCGGCCGGCCGCCACCAGGACCATGCCCAGTGCCACAGTGCCGAAAAAGGACTTGGTACGCCAGGCCAGGAGGAATGCGGGGATGGCTGCCCACAGGAAATAATTGTCCGGTGCAAAATTGAAATGGCCGTCTTTCAAGAGCAGCGCCGGAAAGAGCATGGACGAAAGCACGGCAGCGGGTACGAAGGAAAGCCAGCGTACCACGGACTCGGGCAGGGTACGGGAGGCCAGGGCCACCAGAGGTACCATGCGCGGCACATAGGTCACGGCCAACATGCCGACAATGGTCAGGAACACTATTTTCTGGTCCATGATTCCACTCCTGCGCCGAACGAGGCGCCGATAACGGTGGCGAGAATGACGCTCCATTGGTCCGCCCCGGCCTGGATCAGCGCGATGGACACCAGTCCGCTGAATCCGGCCACCAGCAAGTGCAGCTTGTTCTTCACCTGCATGACCAACAGCGCAATGAACATGGCGGGCAAGGCGTAGTCTATGCCCAGCGGCTCCACGTTCGGAATCGACGAACCGGCCAGGTAGCCCACCCAGGAAGACAGTATCCAAAAGGATTGGGCAATGGCGTTTATGCCGAAACAGGTTGTCTTGTTCAGGTCGCCGCGGGCAAACCGAACCGAGTGCACGGCAAAGGACTCGTCCGTGACTTCATAGGCGAACAGGGCCAGCTCCCACTTGTTCCACGACTTGAGATTCGGGGCCAGGGAAGCGCTCATGAGCAGGTGGCGCAGGTTGACCACGAAGGTGGTGGCGATGATGGAGAGCGGATTCAATCCGGTGGCGAACATGGCCACACCGATGAGCTGGGCCGACCCTGCATATACCAGGACCGACATGAGCACGGTGTTGAGCATGGACAATCCGGCCTGCTGGGCCAGGACCCCATAGGCCGCGCCCACAGGCAGGTACCCCATGACAATGGGGGCCACCTGTTTGACTGCCGACATCATCGGAGAATCAGCCTGCTCTCCAGCAATGGCATCAATGGTCATAAGGAGTGTCTCTTTGAAAGTTTGTCGGGCCATGGCCCGGTTAATCTTATTCATCCCTGGCTTGCAGTAAAGCGGAAAATCTGTAACCAGTACAGATACAGAACAAACAAAATAGACACATAACAGTTTCAGAATACGTCATGAAAACATACCGATATCAAAGCGTAGAGAAAAACATCATGGCCCTGATAGCTTCGGGAGCCTTGGGGCTTGGCGACAAACTCCCCTCGCTCCGGGGCTTCAGCAACAGGCTGGGCGTATCCGTCTCCACCGTAAACCAGGCATACCTTGAACTGGAACGCAAGGGTGTCATCGAATCCCGTCCCCGTTCCGGGTTCTTTGTGCGCCAACAGTCCCAAAGGCTGCCCCCAACCGAAACCACGCCCACCCCCATGGAC